>NZ_DAISXK010000008.1:0-95275 GCF_036825875.1 Paucihalobacter sp.
ACAATACAATCACCCAATATGATTTCGACCTTATAATCTCCATCCTCGGTTGGTGTAAAACTCTGATTGGTTTCTTCAGAAAGTAAGGTGTTTGGACATCGATACCACTGGTAGGTTGCACCAGCTTGATTTGAGATCAAAGCACCGGATACTTGAGTAATGCTGGTGTCGAGTGGTGTACCATCGCCATCGTCTATAAGCGTTACCAATTGAATCAATTGAGTTGTATTTCCAGATGCATCAATTGCGGTCCAAGTAACTTCTGTTTCACCAATTGGAAAAAATTCAGGTGCGTTGTTGCTGATGGTGACGTCGCTGCAATTATCGGTGGCACTGGCCTGACCAAGATTTATCTCGCTAGGCTCACAGCTACTCCCGTTAATTGTTAAATTTGTTGGGATAGAAAGATTTGGTGCTATAGTATCTTTAAACTCCCCTATTATGTCATTATCTAAATCATTAAATTCTTGTACGGTAGAATTTTTGATTTCAGCTAAAATTTGATATTCAGGGTTTATCACAGTATATGTGATGGACGTAGAAGTTAAACTTTGTGCGTCAGCAAATATTGGCACCATGTCAATTGGCACCGTATTGTTTTCGGTAACATAATAGAAGTGAACTTCTGCATCGGCACTTAATTCACCTTCATTTTGAATCTCAACATTAATTTGGACTAATTCGCCCACCTGCGGGCAATACGTACTAAAATCTATCTGAGTAAAGAGAAGATTAGGTGCTGCCCCTACTATCACAGCCCTAGTTGCTTCGTTATTGAAATAGTTAAAATCGTCAGCTTCCTGATCTACATCTACAAAGCCTCGAACTATTTTTACACCAGGAGTTGAACTGCTGTATGGCGTTACTACAGGAACCGTAGCTAATTGTCCGGCGCCCAATCCTTGAACTTGGATATCCTCACCTAAAGGCACATCATCAACCGTTACTCGAATTTTAAATGGCGTTGTGGTATTCGCGCCAATATTTTCATAGGAAATAAACAGATCAATTGCTTCATTTATTTCAGGATTGAGACTGGTTGGTGAGATATATTCCGATAAGATTCTTAAATCTGGTTGCGGTGCTCTTACCAAAATGGTTTCTGAAATAGTGTTATTGGTCTCATCACATTCTATATAAACATTATCGCGATCGGCCACCATTTCCAATTGAAAGGTTCCTAAATTTGTGAAAGTGTAAGGAATAGATACAAAAAAACCAATATTATTATAGGTTGGATTAAGCTCTGGTATGATGGTAGATCCTATTACCTCGCCATCCAAAAGAAAATCAATTTCAACATTTGTAGCTGTGAACAAGCCAAGGTTTCTAACCCGGCCAGAAAGAGTATATTCCGTATCGATAATAAATCCACTAATCAAGACAGGTTCTAGTTGTCCTACTTCAAAATCAACGCATAGCGGCATACTGGCCTTATTGTCAAGCTCTGAAGATTCAACAATTAAATTAAGCGGATCGAGGTCTACTAAGACTGAGTGGTTTCCATAGGTAGCCAAACTTGTTTCGTATTCCAACAGCACTTCGGAATTCGCTGCCAAGCCCGTACTTACTGTGACAGCCTCAGATCTAATAACTCCATCCTCAGTAATTTGAAAATCCACATCAAAAGATTCTTGAATAGAGGCCTGACCAGTGTTTCTTACTCTAGCTTTTATTAGAAAGTTTTCTCCTTCCCAGGGAAGTCCAGGATCTACAGACAGGTAGGTTTTGGTTATAAAAAGGTTTGATTTTGGCGGAATAAAGCGCACCAGTCTTGCAAATTCATTGTTATTTTCATTGTATTCTATAATAGTTCCTGACCCCAAGGGTTCATCAACTTTAATTCGGATTTCGTGGTCTTCCTGTGTGGCAAATTCAACAGTTAGCGGATAAGTAATGATGCCACATCGATTAAGATTATCATAGCTTCTAGTATCGATGAGAACGTTATCCAAATAAACGTTAATGTTAAAAGTTTCAGCTGAAATAGCTGCTGCAATATTATCAACCCTAACTGTGAAACTAAATGGTTGGACCATCGTTGAACTACCACTAATTAGAGACAGTTCTGGTGTTAAATCGGGAAGATCTGGGTAGATAGTTGCTTTTTTAATTGCAGTATTGTTGTCTCGATTTCTATCATCTACCACATTTAATACATCCGCAATTGCAAAAAATGAACAATTATTTTTATCGAAACAACTTCCAATATCAGAAACAATCGTAACCACAAAATTATAAGATAAAGATTCACCAGGGGCTAAAGAGTTTATAACAACTTCTGCTATGATTCCTTCACAAGAGTTGTAGCGGAATGTGAAGTTATTTGCAGTAAGTTCTCCAATATTGGTTACGGTTGCCACTCCCGTAATTTCTTCACCAACTTCCACTGCGATTTGGTCTAAAGATATACTGGCCATAAGATCTGCTTTGGTAGGTAGCGGTATTACTTCTACTTGAAAGGAAGGTATGTCACCCGTTAAAGTATAATCAGTAACACTACCAGTAAATGTATAAATTCCAGGCGTATTTGGCATTTGTACTGAACGGATGAAAGTACCATTTGAGCTAGTGGTGGTTTGGAAGTTATTATTTTCATAACTAAAAGACACATTTACTCCGGCTGCATCAGGGTTTATATCTTCATCAATTCCGAAATAAGAAGCGTATCCAGATATGGTGACAAAACCACCAGCATAAACGGTGGTAGTATTGGGAGCAGCTGTGGACTGAATGCCACCAGGCAGCACATAGTTGCCCGCAATCACTGGTCTAATAGCAAAGTTATTAAGCTCGTTAATTTCCAATAAAACATCTGTTTCGTCTATAACTACTTTGATAGGATAGAAACCAGGCGCAGCAAAACTGTATGACCAAGACAGATCGATGTGGGAATTTGGCTGAAGATTATCGACAATAGTTGTGAAAATTTGAGTTTCGCCATCATAAGCTGAAACCACAAAATTATTAGCAGGAAAATCGGAAATATTTCTCACCCTTGCAAAAATTGTAATGGTCTCGTTGGTACTTGGATTATCATTCGTGAAAGTGATATTGTTGGCGAAAATGGCCACATCAAGATTACTAACCGATACAATTGGTTGGTTGACAAATTCCGTATTTGCTTGGCAATTAAATTCATTTTCAGTTACAACACGTGCATTCCATATGGTATTATCACTTAGTCCTGTAACAGTAACTTGATAAACTTTCCCATCGGTAAAATCTAAATCACTAGGGTCAATTTCAGTCATTGCCAAAATCAAATCTCCAGGATCTTCTGCGGATCCGTTATTATTGGCATCAAGTTCTAGCCTGGGATAGCCAATTAACAAGCTGGTATTACTTGGATCGGTGTAGGTTATGGTAAACGTATATTCAGTATCGCTTGTGCCTATTATTGGGCTGACTTGTAAGTTAGATAAAGAACTTTGGCAAGGTACAGGAATACAGTCTCCACCAATGCATGTTTGTCCTGGAGGACAAGTAACAGTAGCACAAGGATCACTGACATTTACTTCATTTGCTCCAATACTTGGTGGTTGATTTCTAAGCAGACCATCGATGTCCACTGTTACTTGAGGTAGAAATATCCCTGCGTTTTCGTATGCGGTTGCAGTGGTATACAGTGCTTCATCGGAAGTAAATAGAGGATCCACATTTAAACTGTTGAAGTCTATTCCACCAGTCAAAGTAAACCAAGCGTCTAGATCCGTCGCATCAGTTGAAAGCCATCGGGCTAAACTAGGCCCTGAGGTGAAGTAGCCGTTATGGTTGATTTCCTCCAGTCCATTGGTATTGTTTACACGAATGGCATAGCCGGTGCTGGATTTAAAAATGTTGTTTTTGATTTTATTTCCAACACTGGATGATCCTCCGGAGTATTCAATCGAAGGTCCTGTTGTCTCCGTGCCCAAAATGTTATTGTGAAAAATTTGGAAGTGCGAAGTATTAGAAATTAAAAGAGCAGCTGAGGTATTCGTATTCGTAAAAAAGTTATTAGTAATCAATACAGGGTTTTCCACAGTATTTGATATTCCATTGGTAAATTCAGCTCTAGCACCAAATATTCTATTTCCCTCAAATACCAACCCATTATATATAACATTGAGCGATAAAGCTTTTCTCGAAGCGCTGGTAGATAAAGTATGGATAGTATTTCTCTTAATTATACCGCCGTAGATGGGAGATATATTAATTCCTTCCAATCTCCAGGATTTAATCTCGTTGTCTTCAATGCGTAAATTCGTTAATGGCGTAAAAACATCATTCAATCTGAAATAAATTCCATGAGATCCTCCTTGGATCTTGTTATTGATAAATTGGATATTATCTGCTGATATGGGATTAAAAAAAACAACCGCCCATGAAAGTGAAGTGCCTGCGTTGTCATTTCCCAAAATTTGACAATTTTCAAAACTAAGGTTTGAAATAGTATTGTAAGCCTCCAAAACCCGACCAACAGATGAAATACTTGTGGAAGCGATGGTCATATCTTTAAAATATATGTGCTTGGCATTGTCAAAACGAACTACATAATTCGTAGCAGTACTGGTAGCCAACCATTGCAATATCACATCATTGGAATTGGCTGTCTGAGATTCAAATCGGATGGTATTAGCATTGGAAGCTCCTAATATAGATGGGATTACAATTTGCTCGTCGTAGGTTCCGCTGGCAACTTTAAAAACAACAGGACCAACTATACTATTACTAACCATGGCATTAACTGCGGCACTGAAGGATTGGAAATTTCGTTCCTCTGTAAGTTCTGAATTAATGGTATATTCTCCAGACATAGGTACCAGTGGTGGCGCGGTAAATTCATCTGCACCCCTGCTTGGATTAACCGCGTTTCTAACCTCACCATCAATATCTTCAGTTACTTCTGGAAGTCCTATTCCAGATGAAGCATAAGCTGGTGCATTGGCATGAAGATCGGTAGTAGTGACAAACTGAGGATCGAAATTCAAAGTATTAGCGTCAAATCCTGAGGCAGTTTGCCACTCCTCCAAACTTCCAATTTCGGTACTAACCAAAATACCCAAGGCAGTTCCTGTGGTAAAATAACCATTGTAGTTCCAGTCTTCAATAGAATTTGAATTGGCAATTCTTATAGCAGCGCCTGAACCCGTTTTTATAAGGTTATTAATTACCCTAAGTCCTCCTATTCCCTCTATTCCCCCTGCTGATTGGAGGCCTAATCCAGCTCCTGAATTTAAGATACTGTTATGATAAAAATTAATGTTGGTCAGATTTCCCAAGTCAACGCTTAAAGCAGCATCTGATGAGAAAAAGTTGTTAGCAATAAGACCTTTGTTTTGACTGGTTGCTGTTAAAATTTGAAAACTTCCCGCTCCTCCTGCACCTCCAATAAACTTGTTTGCAGTGATTTTAATAATGCCAGTTATATTTCCTGCTGTAATTGGTCTTGTGTTTGCAACCGTTGTTGTAAGGAGCACATCATTATCTTCTATAATTACATCTGATACACCCGAAAGGCTAATACCTGTATGATTAGTATTTCGAAAAGTATTGCCCCTAACCGTGATCCCTGAGATTATGTTTTCATTCGATGTCCTTGTTATAGCCAACCCTTGAAACCCACCTATAAACTCACAATTAATGAATTTGATATCGTTAGAATCTTGAAGATTAAAATAAACGTTGGTTCTATTTGTATTTGTTCCTGACATATTACCGCCAAGAAACCTAACGTTTTCTGCTTGAAAGTCATTAATACTACCAAATCCTACTAAATTTCTTCCTATCGTACTGCTGGAGCCATTTACTGAAATTGTGAGGTTTCTAATTCTTAAATGAGAAGTATTGTTTAGAGACCATACGAAATTTTTTACGGCACTTGGAGTGATAGAAATAATAACATCAGTGTTATTACCTGAGGCTGACTCAAAGGTAATTGTATTATCGGCTGAACTTCCTTCTATATTAGCAAGTTCAATTTGCCCTGAGTAAGTGCGGTTTGCTATCTGAAATATTACAGGAGCAGAAATTCCATTTAAATTTAAAGCCGTTGCAGCCTCCAGTACCGATATAAAGTTTCTGTCTCCTGAACCATTAAAATCAACAGTGTATGTCCCAGCCAAAGGAGCTTGAGGAATACCAATATATTCAACGGCACCGATGCTCGGTGTAGCACTTCTAGTTTCCCCATCGATATCTGTTACCACCTCGGATAAAGTTGCCCCTGAAGTTTCAAAAAGCGTTGAAGTTGGTCGTAAATCAGTATCTGAGTCAAAAAACGGATTTCCAAAAAGTGAGTTCTGATCGAAAGTTCCTGATTCATTTTGCCATGACTCGAGTGAAGAATATAATGTAAATGGGAAGCCAGTGTTTATCCGAACTAAATTGCTTCCAGTATTATAATATCCATTATAATCAAGATTATCTAAACCATCTAAACCACTATCTAAATCCAACACTTGCCCCCCAATAGTTTGGATTAGATTGTTGACAATACTTACACCACTTCCAGAAAGTCCTGCGAAATAAATCCCGTTTCCAAAACCATAATTATTCAAAGTGTTATGATAAAAGTTGAGTTGTGAGACTAGATCTAATCTAACGATATGAATAGAGCCGTTAGAGGTACCTGCTACAAAGTTATTAGCCACTAGACTCTTTGTACCTGAGGTATTAACTACATTTGTCAATCTCATGCCATATAAAGTAGAACCAATAAATTTATTTTTTAGAATTTGAACTGTTCCTCTTGAATCAGTTAGAATCAGCGATGATGAATTTCCAGCAGAACTATTTATTAATACGTCATTTTCTTCAATTCTAGGCGCCAATAATCTGCTGAGATCCAGTGCACCGAAATGATGGTTGCGAAACGTATTTTCAGAAATTAAATAACCTTCTGCAGGATTATTAATGTCATTTGACCCAATCAAAATCATGGCAGTACTACCACCAGAAAATGAATTCCTCAAAAACTGCAAGTTTGAGGAAGATGCAAGTTCCATGTAAATTAAAGCTCTAGAGTTAAGGGTGCTAGATGTATTTGGCGCTGAAAAAATAACATTTTCAACTATAAGATTATTTATAATACCTGTTCCGGTTAGAATTCTTGAATTGGAAGAATTTAGTGAGGTTAGTCGTATGTTTTTAAACCTTAAATGTGATGCTCCAACAAGATTGACAGTGTAGATAGCCGCAGGGCCAGAATTAAATCTAAGTTCCACGTCTTCATCATTACCTGATTGACTCTGAAAAGTAATCGTGTTGGTTTCTGATGCGCCAGTTATAGGATTTAGAACCACTTGCTCGGTATATAATCCAGTTTGAATGTTAAAAACTACAGGACCTGAAACACCGTTTGTAGTAAGGGCAGAAACTGCATCGTTAAATGTGGTATAATCACCCCCTGATCCAATCGTGTAAGCTCCATTAAGTTGAGAAAATGATGCATGCGTCATTGCGAAAAAAGACATCAAGCAAAAAAAGAATCTTATTAATACTTGTTTCGGTGTTTTCAAAATTGATAAGCTGTCTTTAATTTTTAATAGTTTAAAATCTGTAGTTTTAGATTTGATTAGGAAGTGTTTTAGGTTGGTTGCCATAGCTTTTTGATTAAATGTTTTAAATATGTATATTTTTTCACTTCGTAAGATCATAGTACAACTCACTTTTATAAAATTAAATTGATAAAGCGGCACTATTATTACTAAGAATATTTAATGGTAAAACTAGCTCCGTGATAGGAAACTGACTATCACATATGTAACAAATGCTATCACATATGTAACATTTTGAAAAAAATTTGTAAGAAAATTTTAATAAAAGTGTAGTTTGTAGATAAAATTGACATAATTCCAAATTTGGAATTAAATTTAAGCGCGTTGGATTTACAATAATAGAATTTAAAAATAAGGAGCTTTTTTAATACTAAAATGGCCCCCTTTTGAAATATATTTACAAAAAAATAGCTTAATTATCAATTTGCAATCTCAATACGAAGGATATTTTTACACACCGTTATTATGGCATGGTAGCTTATTAGGAGGTTTGAAATACTTTGAGTTAGATAATAATGTGCTAAAAACATTTAATGGAATTATTCCTGAGCGCTTAAGACTAGGTAAACGTGTTGAGTATTTTGCTTTAAGTAACCTATCGCAACAGTCGCAAATTGAATTAATCGCAAATAATGTTCAAATACAGCGTGAAAAAATAACCTTGGGTGAATTAGACTGTATTTTAAAAATGAATGGACAGCTAACACACTTAGAAATTGTTTATAAGTTTTACCTTTATGTGCCGGATTATGGCAAGGGATTAGGTGCGTGGATAGGACCCAATAAAAAAGATAGTTTAATAGAAAAGTTAAACCGACTCAAAAATCACCAGTTGCCACTACTCCATCAGCCTGAATGTATTAATTATTTAAAAACCAAACAAATTGAAATCAATGTTATTGTGCAACGGGTGTTATTTAAAGCGCAATTATTTTTACCTGAAGCTTTAGATGATGTCGATTATGAAGGTTTGAATGAAGCTTGTATTGCTGGTCGATACATTCATTATATTTTTTTTAATAAATTCAGAGATTGTAAATTCTTTATACCTGATAAATACGATTGGCTGGTGATCCCACACAGCAATGTGGACTGGGTTATTTATGAAAAAGCCATCTTCAATATTAAAGAATTTATAGATCGTGAATTTTCTCCTTTAGTTTGGATCAAACATCCAAATGGTGTGATTCAAAAATATTTTATAATCTGGTGGTCATGACGCATCAACATTTTGTTATTTACAAACCGTACGGCTATTTGAGTCAGTTTGTTAACAATCAAAATAAACGACGCAATAAAAAGCTTTTGGGCCCTTTATATCAGGTTCCTGACGGTTGCATGGCAATTGGCAGACTTGATGAAAAATCTGAAGGACTTTTAATGCTCACAACCGATGGTAAAGTAAGCGAATATATTAGAAGCATTTCTGTTGAAAAAGAATACTGGGTGATGGTTGATGGAGTTATTTCAAAACAGGATTGTGAAATGCTAAATAAAGGTGTTGAAATTGCAACCGATTCAGGACTTTATATAACGCAGCCCTGTGTGTCCTACCCTATTCAAAGTCCGAAAAACATACCAAAAAGATTTGTGAGAGATTCAAAACACGGAGAAACCTCGTGGTTGTGTATCATTGTGACCGAAGGTAAATTTAGACAAATCCGTAAAATGACTGCTAAAATTGGATTTCCTACGTTAAGATTGGTGCGCACTAGGATCGGTAATTTTAGTTTAAAAGATTACAAAGAATCGTTTCTTCAGGAAGTGGCCATTTCCGATGTATTAGGCTAATTTATAATTCTAGCTTTATTTATTTTAATAAAATCTTGTTAAAGCTATTTGAAGTTAATAGTAACACTATTAGATTTGCGCAATTATATGTTAAGTTATGAAACACTTACTATCAAATATTAAAGTAAACGTTAACAATCAGGTATTTAATAAGGATCCTGAATCGTCAGAATTAGGTAAAAAAATTATTGAGCACAGTATCATCCTCATACACGAGATAGGATTTGATGCCTTTACCTTCAAAAAATTGGGTGAGCACATTGGTTCTAATGAAAGTTCTATTTATCGATATTTCGACAATAAACACAAATTACTCATATACCTTACTTCATGGTATTGGGCATGGATAGAATATCAATTGTTACTCAATACAAATAGTATTTCCAATCCGTTTGAAAAACTAAAAAGAGGGTTAGAGGTAGTCGCACAGGAAAATGTAATGGATTTTGGATTTCAACATATTAACGAAATTTTGCTACATCAAATCATTATTAGTGAGTCTTCAAAATCATATTTAACAAAAGAAGTTGATGCCGAAAATAAAGAAGGTTATTTTATGATTTATAAGCGTTTGGTGAAACGTATTGGTGACATGATATCGGAAGTTGATCCAAATTATATCTATCCGCAAAGTTTAGCTAGTACCGCTGTTGAGTCGGTTTTACACCAACAGTTTTTAAAGCAACATTTTTTAAGTATCACCAATTGTAATGATGACGTGAGTCCGCTGCAGTTTGTAACCGATTTGGTAGTGAACAATTTAAATCCAGTTAAATAAATGACAAAACAACTAATCACCTCTTGGCAACGTCTTATCAACCTACTTAGAATGGAACGAAAAGATGTTCTTCAAATTTTGTATTATGCCATTTTTGCTGGTGGTCTCAGTTTAATTTTACCATTGGGTATCCAAGCAATTATTAATCTAATCCAAGGTGCGCAAGTTAGTACTTCATGGATTGTTTTGGTGGTTTTGGTGACTTTAAGTGTCGCTTTTACTGGAACATTGCAATTAATGCAGTTACGTATTGTAGAAAACCTTCAGCAGAAAATATTTACAAAATCGTCAATCGAGTTCGCCTATCGTTTCCCGAAAATTAAAATGAGTGAACTGCATAATTATTATCCACCTGAATTGGCTAACAGATTTTTTGATACGCTCATGGTTCAAAAAGGCGTTTCAAAATTACTACTAGATATTCCTGCATCACTATTGCAAATTATATTTGGTTTATTACTACTTTCTTTTTATCATCCTTTCTTTATAATATATGGCTTGTTTTTAATTATATTAATTTATTTAGTATTCAAATTTACAATTACCAGAGGTTTAGAAACGAGTCTTTTAGAATCTAAGTATAAATATAAAGTTGCACATTGGATACAAGAAATTGCACGATCTATTATTAGTTTTAAATTGTCGGGTAAAACCTCGTTAGCACTTCAAAAAAACGATGTTTTAGTAAAAGATTATCTATCAGCAAGGGAAAACCATTTCCGCATTTTGGTAATCCAGTATATTCAAATGATTGGCTTTAAGGTACTAGTAACAGCTGGATTGCTGCTAATAGGCGGTTTATTAGTACTCAATCAGCAAATGAATATAGGCCAATTTGTGGCCGCCGAAATCATTATTTTATTGGTTATCGGTTCTGTGGAAAAACTTATTATCAGTTTAGAAACCATGTATGATGTTTTGACTTCTCTTGAGAAAATCGGTCAAGTGGTCGACAAAGATCTTGAAAGTCAAATAGGAGAGAAACCATTTAAAGAGAATGAATGTTTTAAAATTAGTCTAGAAAAAGTTTGTTATACCACTCCGAAGAGAGATTATCCAATTCTTAGTGATATTAGTTTTGTAGTGGAACCTAAATCAAGTTTGCTCATTCAAGGAGCCAGTGGCGCAGGAAAATCAACTTTACTTCGCATTATTGCTGGAGTACTAGAACCATCAAGAGGCGACATATATATTAATGATGTTTCATTAAAAGGTATTTATCTCAATCATTATCGTGCGCAAATTGGACATTCGCTTTCAGGTGAAACACCTTTTGAAGGTACTATTCTTGAAAATATCACCTTCGGTGACGCTGCCATTTCTGAGGAAACTGTGAATTGGGCAGTTGGAAAAACCGGATTAAGAGAATTTGTAAAACACCAACCGAAAGGCATTAAAACAATGATTTATCCTGAGGGTAAACAAATATCTGAGACAGTTGCAAAAAAAATCTTGTTAGCGCGTGCTATTGTTAAAAAACCTTCGCTTTTAATTTTGGAAGACGCTTTAGAGCAATTTGATACAGAAGAAGCTAACAAAATTATTGACTTTATTCTAGATAAAAACAATAAATGGACACTTATAGTAGTTGGTGAACAAAAACATTGGAGAGAAAAATGTGAAAGAATTATCGAACTAGAAAATGGTAATTTAATAAAAGATAGTCGTCATGCTTAATATTTCAAAGAAACCCATTAATAAAACGGTTGACCTATCAAAATACACCAATAGTCAACGTGTTTTTCACAGAGAGCATTACAAGCAGTACAACAGATTCTTAGCTGTATTTGCTTTGGTGTTATTGATTATATTATTTTTACCTTGGACTCAGATTGTTTCTGGTGAAGGTAATGTTACCACACTCACACCCGACCAACGACCGCAAACAATTCAATCGCCAATCCCTGGAAGGATTGAAAAATGGTATGTAAAAGAAGGTGAATATGTTAATAAAGGCGACACCATTCTTCATATTTCAGAAATTAAAAATGAATATTTCGATCCTCTATTAGTGAGCCGAACAGGCCAGCAAATTGATGCCAAAAACATGTCGGTTAAATCATACGAGGAAAAAGTAAAGGCACTTAACACACAAATAAACGCTTTAAATACTGAACGTCAATTAAAACTGAGTCAAGCGCGTAACAAACTTCTTCAATCTAAATTAAAGGTTGAGAGTGATAGTATAGATTTGGAAGCGGCCAAAACCAATATCGGTATTGCTGAGCGTCAATACGAGCGTGTTGTAACTCTAGAAAAAGAAGGACTTAAAGCCATTACCGACGTTGAAGAGAAACGTCTTAAATTACAAGAAACACAGGCTAAATTAATATCACAAGAGAATAAACTTCTCACTTCCATTAACGAGGTTATTAATGCTGAGATAGAAATAAATCGCATATCCGCTGAATATGCAGATAAAGTTTCTAAAGCTCAAAGTGAAATGTTCACGGCGCAGTCCAATCAATTTGATACCAGTGCACAAGTAACCAAACTTGAAAACGAACGCAGTAACTATGAAATGCGTACCGAAATGTATTATTTGAGAGCGCCACAAAACGGTATTATCAATAGCGCTATCCGTGGTGGTATTGGAGAAACCTTTAAGGAAGGTGAAAGACTTGTCGGCATTATGCCGGCTGGTTATGATATGGCGGTGGAAACTTTTGTAGCACCAATAGACTTGCCTTTAATTTATCCAGATGCCAAAGTACGTATTCAATTTGATGGTTGGCCAGCTATTGTATTTAGTGGATGGCCAAATGTATCCTACGGAACTTATGGTGGAAAAGTAGTAGCGATTGAAAATTTTATTAGTGACAATGGTAAATATCGTGTTTTAATCGCTCCAGATCCTGAAGCTGAAGAATGGCCAACTGATGTGCGTGTCGGTTCGGGCGCCTTTACCATGGCGTTACTTGAAGATGTGCCAATTTGGTTCGAATTGTGGCGTAAGCTTAATGGCTTTCCCCCAAATTACTACCAACCCAATAATTTAGATGCCAAAGTAGGCAGTAAGTAAAATGAAGAGAGTCATTTACATAATGTTGTTTCTGATATCTAACCAATTTTATGGACAACAGATTCAGGATACCCTTATATTTAATTTTAAAGAATACTTAGGTTATGTGAAGAAATTCCATCCTGTTGCCAAACAAGCCGAACTTACAATTGGTATAGGTCAAGCGACGCTCATGAAGGCCCGTGGCGGTTTTGATCCTAAGGTTGAAGTTGATTACAATAGAAAAGAATTTAAGGATTCTGAATATTATAACGAACTCTATTCAACCTTTAAAATTCCGACTTGGTATGGTATTGAACTCAATGCTAACTATGAAAATAACAGAGGCGAATTTTTAAATCCAAGAATGACCATGCCCGATGATGGTTTGTACAGCGCTGGTATTTCAGCTTCGCTGTTACAAGGTTTATTAATGAACGATAGAATGGCAGATCTTAAAAAGGCTAAATTTTTTAGAGAACAAACAAAAGCCGATAGAGATATTCTTGTCAATCAAATTCTTTACAACGCCGCAGTAGCCTATTTCAATTGGTTGCAAGCCTTTCAAGAAGTAACCATTTACAAAGATTTTTTAAGCAATGCTGAAACAAGATTTAACGGTATAAAGCGAAATGCCATCGAAGGCGAAATTGCGGCTATCGATACAGTGGAAGCGAAAATTGCTGTTCAAAATAGAAAATTGAGTTTAGAGCAAGCCAATTTAAACCTAATAGAGCGAAAGCTTCGATTGTCTAATTTCTTGTGGCTTAATGATGATATTCCAGTTGAATTACAAGACAATGTTATTCCTGATATTAATTTAGCATTAGATATTGACAGCAGTTTTGAAATAATGGGATTAACGCTAGATCAATTTAATATTGAAAACCATCCGATGCTACAGTCTTTAAATTTTAAAATTGAAAGTTTAGATGTGGACAGGCGATTGATGGCTAATAGATTGTTACCACGATTAGATGCCAACTATAACTTTTTAACGGAAACGCCAGAAATTGCCAGAAGTTTAAATACCAACAACTACAAAGGCGGTATTAGTTTTCAACTGCCGTTATTTTTACGGAAAGAAAGAGGCGACTTAAAACTGGCTCGGATTAAAGTTCAAGATGCTAAATTTGAATTATTGAATACCGAAATTGAAATTCAAAATAAAGTGATTACCATTTTTAATGCCTTAGAATCTTTTGAAAAACAAAATGAATTAATTGAAGGTATTGTTAACGATAACCGCCTAATGCTTCAAGCCGAGGAACGAAAATTTAGTTTTGGTGAAAGTTCGATATTTTTACTAAACGCTCGGGAAGTCAATCTAATTGACGCCGAATTGAAAGCGATAGAAGTTCAAAATAAATATTACGAAGCAAAGGCGAAACTGTTTAATAGCCTGTCGACCAACCCAACAAGTTTATAAGGATTAATTTTCTTTGGATTCCTTGACTTTTTTAGGTTCTTCCTTGTAGCCTAAAGGTTTTTCATTAATAAAAACGATGGTTGCTTTAACGCCGGTAAGTAAATTCCATTCTTTTGAAGATACCAAATTCCCTTTGTCGTCATAGATAATTAATTCTGCGGTATTCGGACCTGAATCACCTTGGTTCAAAGCTTGGAAATCAATTTTATTAAGACCATCTGCTAAATTTACAGAAATGGTTTTATAAGTTCCAGTTAAGAGTACATTAGCAGCAATGACCTCTTCATTTAAAAGAATTCTCACAATATCGCCATCAGGAAATTTATGATCTCTGACCAATAAATTTACATTTTTTGAATAGATTCTAAACTCACCCATAAATTGGTCTTCCATTGATTTGGGCTTGATGCCTTCATCTTCAGCTTTTTTTCTCCAGCGCTCTTCAAATAGTTCGCCGGGGTTGCGCAGACTATTATCATCAAGCATGGAAAAGGGCTTTTTTGGTACATTTAAATCAAAACTTTTATCGGGAGTATTGATACCACTAATTTTATTTTGAGGTGTAATTTTTTCTCCTTGTTTAACCTTAGATTCGGCTTTTAAATCAAGTTTAGTGGTGTCTTTTTTTTCTTCAGTTTTAATAGCAGGAATTTTTATAGACTTATTTCTACTATCAACCTGAGCCATCACGTTAATTTGATAGCCTAAAAAGACTAAAAGTAGTAAGTATTTAAAATTCACCATGGTTGTTTTAATGATTTACATTTTCAAAAATCATACCTAAAACTAAAGTAAACGAAATTATATGTAATTAGTGTAAAATAAAACGTTAAAACTTCCCGTTGAAACTCAAGCGTAAGCGTCGGTTGTACTCTTCAAATAGCCAGTCTTTGTAGTTTTGAGTGCTGTTCATCATACAATAGCAATATTGCTTGATACGATAGTCAATTTCGTCCATTAACAGTTTTGCCAAAGCCCTAGCTTCAAAAACATCTTCGCTATTTTCTATACAAATATCGGCGTGTTGTGCAATAGACTTTTCGATTGCCATGAACGATTTTTTACCTTCGGCTACCACTTCTTTGTAAACCGCTTTCATATCAAAATCAAGGCTTTCAGATTTATTAAATTGAGATCTGAGCACATCGGGCATGACGTAAACAAATTCGCGCTCGATGGTTTCATCGTCTCTAATGTTGTCTAGGTAAAAATCAGGATACTTAAATATATGTTGCCAATCTACCATTTGATCCCATGGACCGAATCGTGCCAAATTATTACCAAGGTCTACCACTTGAAAGCTTGATTTATCGTCTAAAATTCGCGAACCTCTACCAATCATTTGAAAGTATAAGGTTAGCGATCTCGTAGCACGATTTAAAATGATAGTTTCAACAGTAGGTTCGTCAAAACCTGTGGTTAAAATACTTACAGAAGTTAAAATTCCGTCTTTGGTATTTTTAAACCATTTAAGAATTTCCTTGCGTTCTTGCTTGTTGCAGGTATTGTCTAGATGGCGAATATTATAGCCCGCCCGATGAAAGGCGTGGTAAACATCTTTAGAGGTGTTGATACCATTATTAAAAATGAGTGTTTTTTTTCCTTTGGAAACTTCTTCGTAAGCGTAAATTAATTTGTTCAGCATTAAACTATTTGAGTACAAAGCTTCCGACGATTTTACCGTATAGTCACCATTAATACCAACTTTTAAAGTGTTAAGCGACACATCATATGAATAGGTTTTAGCTTTGGCCAAATATCCGTTTTTGATTAAAGTTCCAATGTCGTCTCCTACAATTAGTTTATTGTAGTTGTCTTTCATTGGAAGTTTGATATTAGAGCTTAAAGGTGTTGCAGTAACACCCAAAATAAAACAATGCTGAAAAAATTTGAACAATTTTCTAAATGAATTGTAATGGGCTTCATCTATGATCACTAGTCCAATATTTTCTAAAGTGAATTGATCGTCGTTCAATCGGTTGTTCAAGGTTTCAACCATGGCAACAAAACACTTAAATTCGTCTTGGTCTGGTAGGGTTTTAACCTCGCTGTTAATTATTTTATTTTTAACCTTGAAACCAGAAAGTACTTTAGAGGTTTGCTTGCAGAGCTCGACACGATGCGTTAATATGACAACTTTTTTATCGTAATATTTGATGTAACGTCGCACAATTTCGGAGAAAACCACTGTTTTTCCACCACCAGTTGGCAATTGATAAAGCAGATTAAAATTCTTTGGAGCATTTTCTAAAACGTCAAAAATGCGATACAAATCGGCCGACTGGTAGTCGTACAATCGTTTTTTGGTTGCATCTGAAGTTTGAGAAGTTGCTGAAACAGGCATAAACACTTTTTATTGAAAAAATTCCCACAAAATTAAGCTTAAATAAGGGTTATATAAGTCTATTGTTGAAAAGAATTAATAAAAAAAGAGAAACCAAGGCTTTTGATTTCTCTTTTTTAGGCAATCAATAAGGTTTTTATTTAACTTCTATGCGCTTTGGTGGCTTTTGTTTGGCTTCTTCTCGCTTTGGAAGCATAACCAGTAAAATACCATCATTATAATTGGCATTTACCCTATCGGACTCAACGGTATCTGGCAAGGTAAAAGTTCTTTTAAAGGAAGAATAACCAAATTCTCTTCTGGTGTAATTACTTTCTTCTGTTTGATTTTCTGTTTTTACTTCAGAAGAAATAGACAAAATCTTGTTGTCCACTTCAATTGAAAAATCAGATTTTTTCATTCCAGGAATTGCCAATTCTAACACATACTGATCGTTGGTTTCTTTAATATTAACCGCAGGTAAAGTGATTCCTGTGTTAAAATTCGACATAAATTCTGTTCCTAAACTATTTTCAAAAAAATTGTCAACCCAAGATGATAAACTTGGTAAGGTTGATACGTTTCGTTTTTTTGAAAGGTCATTACCATTTTTTGGCATTGTTACTAAAGTGCTCATGTTAATCAAATTTTAAGTTAAACATTTAATTCACTTACCATATAACAAAAAAAATACCATTGGAAAATATTTTTGGAAAACTGTCAATTTTACAGTTATAAAGGTCATTTTGACATTTTTATGAATTCACGCTTATAGGGATTTATAAAAAAAATGACTCAAAAACTGTTTATTTGATGATCTCTTTATTAGGAGTTTGGTATTGTTATTGATTTGTTAATAAAAACTTAAAATAACAACATTAAACCGCAATTAAATGAAAACTTTTAGAAGAACCGTTAACGCTGTGAATGCTGGGTCAATGGCCGACATTGCATTTTTATTATTAATATTCTTTTTGGTTACCACCACCATTTCCACCGATAAAGGTATTATGAGACAGTTACCAAAACCTTGCCTGGACAATTCAGACTGCACTAGCTTTAGAGAAGAAAGAAATACCCTATCTATAATTTTGAATGCCAACAACGAATTGATGGTCAATCATAAAAAAACTGAATTACAGCAATTAAAGCAATTAATTATTGATTTTGTAGATAACAACGGAGGCGGCAACTGTAATTACTGCAGCGGAAATCGGACATTAGAATCGTCTGAACATCCAAAAAAAGCATATATCGGATTACAAACTAACAGAAGTTCTAATTATAAATCTTTTATAGCTGTTCAGGATGAAATCACTCAGGCTTATTATGAGATGCGTTTAAAGTATGCAGAAAACAAATTTGATACACCGCTAAATGCTTTAAGTTCCTATGATTTAAGGACTGTTCAAGAGGCCTACCCTTTTAATTTAATAGAATTGAATCAAAAGCAATAGATGATAAAGTACTGTAAACTAAATAAATTATTGTTAAAATTTGTTAAATCATTACTTTGTTATGCATAGTACTGTAACAAAAGTTCAACACAGGCGTCTATCTTGTATAAACATTAAATAAATAGAAATCATGAGAACTTTAAACAGCAACCAAATTAGCAATTCCAACCCAAATACTAAAAGTTATGCTTGGAACAACAAAAGACGTTTCAGAGCTTAATTCAAAACCTACAATCAATCAAAAAACGAACCTATCATGAAAACACTTTCAAAAATTATCGATTCCGATACCAATCAAAATGAAGATTGGGAAAATGAAAAAAAATTCATTTAATCGTGCAGCCTTTTAACAACTGGTAAACTCATCACTTACCGGTTTTTTTTATGTTGGCTATAGTATCATTAATTAATACACCATATTCAATTTCTACCTTCCTTCTACCCCATTTTCTGGCTGCTTTTACATCTTCTCCCATATAAATATCGATTTTGTTTTTCCAACGTGGGTGCATCCGATCTTTCACCCAATAAATAGAATCAAAACCTTCAATTTTCACAGGTGTATCCCGCTTTAATCCTTTACGATACAAATCTCTAGAAACTGCTATATAAGATAATCCAGGATAAATACTATCCCCAAAAGCAGTAATATTTGGGTTGGAATCAGTTTGATTTGCTAAAGAATTATAGGCTGTTGCTGTTACGGTTAAGGCATGCCAATGATATTTAGACTCATCAAAATCGCTTTCAGTTTTATTACAAGCTTGAAACAAAGTCATAACAAAAAAGATAATAAGAACTTTTTTCATAAATTAAAATTAAACAAAACACAGCAAATTTTCAATATTAAATGCATTGTTGTATTTTCACAAATATTCAAACCATTTATAATGAAGTTAATTATCACCTTATTTATTTCAATTTTTATGTTGAACTCTTGTAATGATCACAAAAACAACACTGATTCGTCCACTGCAAAAGATTCTTTAGCAATAATTGAATTGGCGAAATCCATTCATAAAAAAGTAATTACACTTGATACCCATTGCGATATTAATATTAAAAACTTTACAGATTCCATTAATTATACCCAACAAACCGATTCGCAGGTCAATTTACCAAACATGAAAGCCGGCGGACTGGATGTAGCATGGTTTATTGTTTACACTGGTCAAGATACCTTAACGGCCGAAGGTTATGCAAAGGCCTACGACAACGCGATATCTAAATTTGATGCTATTCACAGGTTAGTCAATGACTTTGCTCCCGATCAAATTGAATTGGCTACCAATTCAAATGAGGTAAGGCGCATTGTTGCATCTGGTAAAAAAGTGGCCATGATAGGCATTGAAAATGGTTATCCCATTGGTACTGATATTGGTAATGTGGAAAAGTTTTATAATCTGGGTGCACGTTACATGTCTTTATCTCACAACGGGCATAGTCAGTTATGCGACAGTAATACTGGTGAGGCAGATGGCGAATGGCTGCACGACGGAGTGAGTGAATTGGGCAAAGAAGTGGTTATTGAAATGAATCGCGTAGGAATGATGATTGATGTGTCGCATCCCTCCAAAGAAGCGATGCGCCAAATGATTGCGCTAACGAAGGCGCCAATTATTGCCTCACATTCCTCTGCAAGAGCACTTTGCAATCACAGTAGAAATTTAGATGATGAACAATTAGAATGGATGAAAGATAATGGTGGCGTGGTGCAAACCGTAGCATTCCAATCTTATTTGAATACCGATAAGTATAACGCAAGAAATGAAGCCATTACTGAAATAAGAAAAGCGGTTGCCGATTCCTTGGGTGTGAAATGGTACAACCGAAATGAATTTAGAGCTTTAAGCGAAACAGAAAAAGAGATTTTTAGAGATTATCGAAATCAGATTTTAACACTTGCAGATAAAAAAGCTGCATCAAATCCGGAAATTCCGGAAGCCGTTAATGTCTCAGATTTTGTGGATCATATCGACTATTTAGTTGAAAAAATGGGAATAGAACATGTTGGTATTAGTAGTGATTTTGATGGTGGTGGCGGTGTTGAAGGCTGGACTGACGCCTCCGAAACCTTCAACGTGACCTTAGAATTGGTGAAACGAGGTTATACCGAAAATCAAATAGCAATGCTCTGGAGCGGAAACTTATTGCGCGTTTTAGACGAAGTCGAAGCAGTTTCCAAAACTTTTCAATCTAACTAATTATATAGCAATTATTTCGGCCTTTTGAGCTTGTTTAACAGTGCCATTAAAACCTTGCACACCATTAACAGTGGTGTATTTCATATTAAACTTTTTATCTGGATGAATGATTGCGTAGGCGTATTGAACCATCACCGCTGCTTCGTGAAAGCCGCATAAAATTAATTTGAGCTTACCGGGATAAGTATTGACATCGCCCACTGCAAAAACACCTGGAATATTGGTTTGATAGTCTAAAGCGTTGTTCACTCTTATAGCATTTTTTTCAATTTCTAATCCCCAAGATCCTATAGGACCTAATTTTGGAGACAATCCAAATAATGGCACAAAATCGTCCGTTTGTTTAATTTCAAGTGTTTCGTTATTGTGCTTAATTACAATCGCTTTTAAATGACGTTCTCCTTCAAGAGCAATAACCTCGGCTTCTGTTATAAGCTTGATGTTTCCTTCGGAAGTTAATTTTCTAACTTTTTCAACCGAATCTAAGGCACCTCTAAATTCGTTTCGTCTGTGAATAAGCGTTAATTCTGAGGCAATATTTGAAAGAAATATAGACCAGTCTAATGCTGAATCGCCACCACCTGAAATCACCACCTTTCTATCTCTAAATACCTCAGGGTCTTTTATGAAGTAATGAATGCCTTTTCCATTTTCATACGATGTAATATTTGAAATCGGCGGTTTACGCGGTTCAAACGAACCCAATCCACCTGCTATTACCACAACTGTTGCATGATGTTGGGTTCCGAAATTGGTGGTAACTATAAAACTTTCGTCTTCTAATTTTTCAAGTGTTTCGGCGCGCTCGCCAAGGGTAAAACCAGGTTGAAAGGGTGAAATTTGTTCCATTAAATTATTCACCAACTCACCAGCCAATACCTCAGGAATACCGGGAATATCGTAAATAGGTTTTTTCGGATAAATCTCAGAGCATTGTCCGCCAGGCTGTGGTAAGGCATCTATTAAATGGCATCGCAAATTCATCAAGCCTGCTTCAAATACTGTAAATAAACCTACCGGACCGGCACCTATAATTAAGATATCTGTTTTAATCATCGTTATTTTTTTGTTCTACAAATTCTTTTGTTAGCTCATTTAAAGCGTGTACTTTTTCCTCAAAATCACCTTTGAGTTTTTTTCTGTAGTCGTTAATGTTTAGCACTAATTCATTCATGTTTTCTGGCAAGACCTCTTCAAAAAATTGACGAAGTCGTTTGGCCATGGTCGGCGATTTTCCGTTGGTTGAAATGGCAATTTTCACATGACCTTTTGTTACAATACCACCGAGGTAAAAATCACAATATTCAGGTGTATCGGCAACATTTACGAGTATGCCTTGCGCTTTGGCATCGGCATAAATTTGTTTGTTGACAGCTATTGAATCAGTGGCTGCAATAACGATATTAACCTTGTTTAAATCCGACTCATCATAAGCTTTTACACTATACGTTAAATTGAATGAGTTGATAATATCCATAGTTTGCTCACGGAAAAATGTAGCAACCAGCTTCACCTGAGTATTAGGACTTGACTTCAAAAGAAAGCTTAACTTTTCGTGCGCTACTTCGCCTCCACCAATAATTAGCAACTGAATTTTATCTGTTTTTAAAAATACGGGGTACAGCTCGTTGCGTTCCATTAGTTAAATGATATTTGTTGTTCAATTACGGTTCGCAAAGCAACATTGCTATTTACAACCTCACCAATAATTATAATAGCAGGAGCACCAATATTCGCTTCGTTAGCTTGCTGTTCAATGTTTGAAATGGTTCCAATAACTTCACGCTGTTGTGGTAAGGTTCCATTTTGAATGATGGCAATAGGCAAGTTAATTTTGCCTTCATTTTTGAAAGCTTTCACTATATTGGATAAGTTTTTAATACCCATTAAAATCACAATGGTGCTATTAGACTGGGCTGCAAGATGAATATCCTTTGATATGTCACGCTTTGTGGTGGTGCCAGTTATCACCCAAACACCTTCGGAAACACCGCGTTCAGTTGCTGGAATGCCAATGCTGGCTGGCACACTAAAGGCCGATGAAATACCAGGTATTACTTCGGTTTTTATACAAAAAAGTTTGGCGTAATTAATTTCTTCCGAACCTCTTCCAAAAACAAATGAATCACCTCCTTTAAGCCGCACTACGTGACCGTATTTATAAGCGTATTGCACTATCATTTGATGGATTACATCTTGTGTGAAGGTGTGTTTATTCGCACGTTTTCCCACGTAAATCTTTAATGCATTCGGAGCGTAGTCTAACAAGGTTGTATTTACCAAAGCGTCGTACAGAATTACTTGCGCATTCCGCAAAGCCTTAACACCTTTAAGTGTTATAAGTTCGGGATCGCCTGGTCCAGCGCCAACAAGCGTAAGTTTTGGTTGTGTATTCATGATGTAGGCGATTTTAATTGTTCGGAATAAAATTTGAAAGTAAGATTATAAAAATGTTTTGCCTTTAATACATAGGCCTCAGCAAATTCAGCATTTGGTTTGTTATCGCGAATTTGATAAACCAATTCGGCAAACGAACTTTCTAAGTGAATTCTATTTGATTGTATAAAATGCTCATCAAAAGCCTCTATAATATTCGCTTGTGTATTACAGGCAATAGAATCGGCCGTTAAAAGTGCCTTGGCAACATTTACAAAAACGTTGTAGGCATGGTATATAGCATCTGCGAATTGGAAATTTTTCAAAGCTTTACTTGAAGCGTCTAATTTTTCTTCAGATTCAAACAATAAAGTGGCTACTAAGTCAATAACCACACCTGCACACTCTCCTACACCTATTAATTTTTGATAGTTTTCTTCATGTCCCCAGTCTATATAATCTGATGGAATTAAATTATCCGTATTGGCAAGTGGTTTTAGCAAATCATAGAAATAAGTAGTGCCTTGTTGATCATAATAACTTATAAAATCATGCGATTTACCGTGGGTTTCATAATCATTCAATATCAAACGCAAGGCTTCTGGTCCGCGTTTGCTAGGAATTTTAATCAATTTATCAGAAAACCTACCTTTGCCATCTCCTAAAACAGCGCCACCTAGTAATACTTGTAAAGCGGGTGCCACTTGCTGACCAACCTTAATGGTCATACCTTGAAATCCGATATGTGCCATATTGTGCTGACCACAAGCATTCATACATCCACTTATTTTAATAAGAATCTCCTTATTGTTTAAATATTGTGGATATTCATTTTGAAGAACTTCCTCTAAAACTTTCGCAATACCTGTGCTGCTGGCAATACCTAAATTACAAGTGTCGGTTCCAGGACATGCCGTGATATCGGCAGTGCTGTTAAAACCGATATCAGCCAATCCTATTTTTTTTAGTTCTTGGTAGAAAAATGGTAATAAATCTTCCCGAACATGCGGAATAATAATGTTTTGTCTTAAGGTCAATCTAATTTCAGAAGTTGCATATTGACGCGCCAAATCTGCTAGGAATCGTGCTTGTTTGGTATAAAAATCTCCCAATTTTACCTTGATTCCAATTGCGAATAATCCATTTTGCTTTTGCTGAATGAGATTGGTGGCTTTCCAATGAATAAAATTTTCATCAACCGAAACATCAGTTGGTACTTCGATCTGATTCTTGATAATTTCAATTTCTTCGTATTCAACTTTAAACGTTTGATGGGCTAAGGCTTTTTTTTCTAGGTTCAATTCAGCCAAAAATGTATCTAATCCAATATCGGTAATCAAAAATTTCAGACGTGCTTTCAAACGACGTTTGCGTTCGCCATGACGGTCAAATATTCGAAGAACAGCTTCGGTGAATGGAATAATCTCATCGGCCGCTAAGAAATTGAAAATAACATCCGCTTCTTTTGGTTGCGAGCCTAGGCCACCACCAAGAACTACCTTAAAGCCCTTGTTTTGAAATGAATCAACTTGTGCAATAAAGCCCAAATCGTGCATAAAAGTTAGTGCATCGTCTTTTTCAGAACCAGAAATAGCTATCTTAAATTTTCGACCCATTTCCTGACAAACAGGATTGCGCAAAAAATATCGGAATAAGGCATCGGCATAGGGAGTTACATCAAAATGTTCATCTGGATCTATGCCTGCTAATTCTGAGGCGGTAACATTTCTAACTGTATTGCCACATGCTTCTCTTAGTGTCACTTCTTCTTTTTCAAGTTCTGCCCAAAGTTCAGGTGTTCTGTCTAAGCTTACATAATGAATTTGAATGTCTTGCCGTGTCGTAATATGGAGTCGTCCAGTAGAATATTCGTCACTTACATCAGCAATTTGGTGCAATTTGGCACTGGTTAATCTTCCATAAGGAATTTTTATGCGTATCATTTGAACGCCTGATTGACGCTGACCATATACGCCACGCGCTAATCGTAAACTTCTAAATCGTTCTTCATCAATTTTACCATCTTTAAAAAGTTGGATTTTGCGTTGCAAATCGATGATGTCTTGTTCAACAATAGGGTTTTCTATTTCTGTTCTAAAACTTCTCATTTTTATTTTTTTAAAGAAAATATTTGCTAGACATGAAGACCACATTCTCTGTTAGACAAGACCTTGGTTGGATCGTAGTAACGATGTTCGTTTAAAAGTTTATGTTGTTCAATGTAAACATCTAATTGGGTATCGCTGTAATAATAAAAAGGACTCACTTTTAAAACACCATCGCTGCCTTTGGAAAAAATATCTATACTATCTCTAAATGCCGTTTGGCCCTTTCTTAAGTTCGTAAACCACAAGTCTGGCTGATGTTCTTTCATGGCTCTTTTAAACGGTTCAAGTTTCACCTGCTCAGTAAATATTTGATGTGCTTTTGTGTCTACTTCAGGAATACCAAGTAGCACATCGCGAAAGCCAGCCGATAGCTTGGGTACATAAATATCAATATTTAATTTTAGTGTATCTATTAAGTACTGTGCATGTTTATACGTGTCTCGTGTATTATAACTGGTATCGCACCAGATAACTTTAATGTCTGGTTTTACCTGTGTTACCGCATGTATAATTACAACTTCGTAGGGTCGGAAATTAGTGGTAATAACAGGTTTTTTTGTGTTGGAAAGACTATATTCAATTATTTCTAATGGATCTATACCTTTTAATTGTTTGTTTATTTGTGAAAGATTCATGATTGTAATGATTTAATATTGTAAAATGACTTTTTGGTTTCAAGGCTTTAAATGCGTGAATAAAAAAAATGTATTTTACAAATGCTTTTAAAGAGTATTGTTTTGGTACGATTTATAGCGCCATGCAATACATTATGGGAAATAGATTGACCAATCTTCTTCGCGTTGATGATTTAATACAACAACAACATCGACTCATTTCTGTTTTAGATATTGAAATATTCTGTCCTGATTTTGAATTAAATAATGTCTGTAAAGCCATAATTCTTCAATTTAAATATATTCCCTATCGGAGTTGTAGGGTACAAATCTAAAATGATATTCTGAATAAACAAGCAAAAAGCAAAAAAAAGTAATGTTTATGATGGTAATAACAATTCTACCCGAAATATTTACACTTTATCAAGCAGAAAAAAAATTATTTAACGGCGTCAACCAGATCTTGAAGCGTTTTTGGACGCAGCACCGCTAAAGTGCTATCGCGAACTTCTAACATTAATCTATGGATGGCACATTTGGCTTCGTCTGGACAATCGTCGCATTTTTCATAAAAATTCAGACTTACACAAGGGAGCATTGCAATGGGACCTTCGAGTAAACGGATGACGTCAATCATCCAAATTTCATTGGCTGGTTTTAAAAGGTGGTAGCCTCCACCCTTTCCTTTTTTAGAGCCTAAATAGCCAGCTTTTCTTAAGCTTAACAAAATAGATTCCAAAAATTTATGTGATATATTTTCTTCTTTAGAAATAACAGCAATTTGAACTTTAGAACCAAAATCAAGCTTTCCCATATAGGTAAGGGCTTTTATACCATATTTAGTTCTGCGTGACAGCATATTTCAATTTTATTTTTAATGATGAATTTAGTAAGCCGAAAGTTTTTTTAGTTCGGTTTCAAACTTTCCTTTTGCTAAATATTGGTCTTCCAAAGCATTGATAAAGGGAATTGGTGTTTCTAAACTGCCAACTCGATGTACTGGTGCGTCTAAATGCTCAAAACAATTTTCTATAATTAATGCCGAAATATCAGAAGCAATGCCGCCAAAAAGAGAATCTTCTTGCAAAATAATGGCTTTACCTGTTTTGTTTACCGACTTGAAAATGGTTTCAGTATCTAAGGGTTGAAGCGTTCTTAAATCAATTAAATCTGCTTCAATTTCTGGGTTTTTATCTAAGGTGTCTAAGGCCCAATGTACGCCTGCTCCATAGGTGATTATGGTAACGTGATTGCCAGTTTTCAATAGTGAAGCTTCACCAAATGGAATGGTGAAATAATCAATTGGTACTTCTTGTTTGATACTTCTATACAAGGCCTTGTGCTCAAAAAACATAACCGGATTCGGATCGTTAATTGCAGTTGCTAGCAAGCCTTTGGCATCGGCAGGAAAAGCCGGATATACTACCTTTAAACCAGGTGTTTTCGTAAACCAAGCTTCGTTGGTTTGGGAGTGAAACGGGCCAGCCGCAACACCAGCACCACAAGGCATACGTACCACTACATCGGCGTTTTGATTCCAGCGGTAATAAGATTTTGCTAAATAGTTGACAATAGGATTAAAACCAGAGGTTGCAAAATCGGCAAATTGCATTTCTACAACACTTTTTATCCCTTTAATACTCAAACCCATTCCAACTTCTACTATTGCCGATTCGCATATTGGTGTGTTTAGAACTCTTTCCTTTCCGAATTGTTTTAAAAAACCATCAGTGATTTTGAAAACGCCACCGTATTCAGCAATATCTTGACCCATAATTACAAGGTCTTTATGTCGTTTCATACTCAATCTTAAACTGTCGGAAATAGCATCAATAAATCTAATCTCTTGTGTTTTAGAATCAGACTTAATCACTTCAATATTATATGGTTTGTAAACATCACTTAATTCTTTACTTAAATTTGGAATAATTGCGGGCTCTTCATCGGCTAACTTGTAGTTTAAGTCAATTTCAGATTTGAATTCATCAACTAATTGCTGATGTTGCGTTTCCGTTAAAATCTGTTTTTCCAACAAAAACTGTTTGTAATTATCTAGCGGGTCTTTCTGTTCCCAAGCTTTCATTAAATCGTCGGGAACGTATTTTGTACCGCTAGCTTCTTCATGACCTCGGCGTCTAAACGTTTTAAATTCTAGCAAAATAGGCCGTGGTTGTTTACGCATACTTTCGACAAGTTTTTGAACCAAATAGTATACCTCCAAAATATTATTGCCATCAATTATAAATGAATCCATACCGTAGGCTTTACCTCTATCGGCTAAATCTTTACAGTTATATTGTTCATTGGTTGGTGTAGACAATCCGTAGCCATTATTTTCAATGCAAAACAAAACAGGCAAATCCCAAACCGAAGCAACATTTAGTGCCTCATGAAAATCACCTTCGCTTGTACCACCTTCACCCGTAAAAACTGCTGTTACTTTTTTTTCTTTTTTGATTAAACTTGCCAAGGCAATACCATCGGCTACACCAAGCTGCGGACCCAAATGCGAAATCATACCAACAATTTTATATTCCTGAGTACCAAAATGAAAAGAACGATCACGACCATTAGTAAAACCGTTAGACTTTCCTTGCCATTGACTAAACAATCTATTTAATGGTATATTTCTAGTGGTAAATACGCCTAAATTTCGATGCATTGGTAAAATGTATTCGTCGTCGTTTAAAGCCATGGTTACACCCACCGAAATTGCTTCTTGACCAATGCCAGAAAACCATTTGGATATTTTGCCTTGGCGCAAAAGAATCAACATTTTTTCTTCAATTAGCCTTGGCTTCAGCATATTTCTATAAAGCGAAAGCAAAAGAGAATTAGAAAAATTTCTGGTATCGTAAATAATTTGAGATTTAGCAGTAGTCTGCATAAAAATGATGCGAGTTAATAGTTGATTGGGTAAAAGTAATTAAAATTAGCCCAAATATTTTAAGAGCTGATAATTTTTCAAATCAATTGCAACAAATGTGTAATTAATGAGAATTCTTTACATTTGTAAGTATTGAAAATTTATAATAAACTTCCATGAACGTAATTCCTAGTGTTAATTTGAATGATTTTGTATCAGGCGATGCTGAATCTAAACAACGATTTATTGATGAAATCGGTAAAGCCTACGAAGAAATTGGTTTCGTAGCCCTAAGTGGCCATTTTTTAGATACCGCTTTGGTAGATAAATTATATGCTGAAGTAAAGAATTTTTTCAACCTTCCTGTTGATATCAAACGTAAATACGAAATTCCAGGAATTGGTGGTCAGCGTGGTTATGTTTCCTTTGGAAAAGAAAGCGCTAAAGGCAAAAAGGAAGGCGATTTAAAAGAGTTTTGGCATTTTGGTCAGTACGTTGAAAATAACCCAGCATTAGAAATAGAATATCCTGCAAATGTTGTAGTTAAAGAACTTCCTGAATTTAATAAAGTTGGCAAAGAAGCTTACCGAATGCTCGAAAAAACAGCCAAATATGTGCTTCGTGCCTTGGCGCTACATTTAGGTTTAGAAGAAACTTATTTTGATAATTTTATTCATAACGGCAATTCTATTTTAAGACCTATTCATTATCCGCCAATCACACAAGAACCAAAAGATGCTGTTAGAGCTGCAGCCCACGGAGATATTAATCTGATTACGCTTTTAATGGGCGCACAAGGCAAAGGTTTACAGGTTCAAAATCACAAAGGCGAATGGATTGACGCTATTGCCCAACCAGACGAACTCATGATAAACGTTGGCGATATGTTGTCTAGACATACCAATAATAAATTAAAATCTACCATACATCGCGTGGTTAATCCTCCAAGAGAATTATGGGGAACATCACGGTACTCTATCCCGTTTTTTATGCACCCTATTAGTGATATGAAATTAGATGTACTCGATAAATGCATAGATGATAATAAACCTAAACAATTCGAGGACATTACAGCGGGTGAATTCTTACATGAGCGTCTGGTTGAATTAGGGTTGGTTAAAAAGTAAAATAAATAATTACCAATTTTAAAAATTCCAAATTCCAATATAACACCTGTAGTCTTTTGGAATTTGGAATTTATTTTTTTGAAATTTATAAATATTATGGATTTACAAAATCAGTTAAAAAACTTATTTCCAGATCATGTTTCATCAGAACCAGAACAAGAGATTTCTGACGAAAATCAAATATGGTTACAAGATGAGCCTTTACTTTGCAAATACGAAAAGCGAAAAGGAAAGCCAACTACCATAATTGCTGGTTACACCGGTGCCGATGAAGATTTTAAAAAATTAGCCAAGGAACTAAAGACCAAGCTAAGTGTTGGTGGTAGTTTTAAAAATGACGAAATTATTCTTCAAGGCGATTACCGCGACCAAATCATGAGCATGCTCAAAGAAAAAGGATTTAAGGTAAAACGCGTTGGCGGTTGAATTTCCTTTTAAAAACTAATTACTAAATTTATTAAATGTCTATAAAAGCCTCAGAACTCATACTTAATCCAGATGGCAGTGTCTATCACCTCAATCTTTTACCCAAACATATTGCAGATAACGTGATATTTGTAGGTGATCAAGATCGGGTTGAACGCATTACATCGCATTTCGAATCCATAGAGTTTTCAATTCAAAAAAGGGAATTTAAAACACAAACTGGTTATTATAGAGGAAAACGAATTTCCGTTATTTCAACAGGAATTGGTCCAGATAACATAGATATTGTGTTAAACGAATTGGATGCTTTGGTTAATATAGACTTAAAATCGCGCCTACCAAAAAGCGAATTGAAAAGTCTGAATATTATCAGAATTGGAACTTCTGGATCCTTACAAAAAGACATTCCTGTTGATGCGTTTGTATTAAGCACTCATGGTTTAGACATCAATGGGATGATGCATTTTTATCAAATTGAACCTATTGCCAGCAAAGAAATTGAAGATGCATTTATAAATCATACCAATTGGAGTCCGCAAAAAGCCAGACCAATAATTGTTGAAAACAGCAACTATTTAGAATCTTTGTTTACGGACGATTTCATACACAAAGGAATGACAGCAACTGCTGGTGGCTTTTACGGTCCACAAGGACGTGTGTTACGCTTGCCATTACAAGATCCGGAATTAAACCTAAAAATGGATAATTTCCAATATAAAGACTTAAGGATTGCAAATCTAGAAATGGAAACTTCTGCAATCTACGGACTTTCAAAATTATTAGGACATAATGCCTTGTCTTTGAATGCCATAATCGCGAATCGAGCCAATGGCACATTTAGCAAAGATCCAAGACAGACGGTAAATAATTTAATTGTTTATGCTTTGGAAAAAATGTTACAATTATAACTTTTTAGTATTATCATGAATTTAGTAAATATTGGTGGCGTTCCAGAACATTTTAATCTCCCTTGGTATTTAACCTTAAAAAACGGCGAATATAAAAAAGAAGGTATTAACCTAAGATGGCGCGACTATTTTGGCGGTACGGGTGAGATGGCCAAAGACTTACGAAACGGAACTTTGGATTTAGCCGTTATTCTGACTGAAGGCATCGTTAAAGATATAGTAGAAGGAAATTCAAGTAAAATCGTTCAAGTATTTGTGAAGTCACCATTGATTTGGGGCATTCATGCTGCGGGAAATTCACATTTGTCAACCCTTGAAGATTTAAAAGGTAAAAAGGCAGCCATCAGTAGATATGGTTCTGGTTCGCATTTAATGGCTTTTGTAAATGCCGAAAATAATGGTTGGGATATAAACACGGATTTACAATTTGAGGTAATAAAAAATCTCGATGGTGCTGTTGAAAGCCTTACTGAAGGTAAAGCGGACTATTTTATGTGGGAAAAATTTACAACCAAGCCTTTAGTTGATGACAATACCTTTAAACTGATTGAAAGTTGTCCAACCCCATGGCCATGTTTTGTGATAGCAGCAAGCAAAAATTTTATTGAAAATCAGAGTGGTTCGTTGAAAATTATTTTACAAATCATAAATAATACGACGGTTGAGTTTAAATCCATTCCTAGTATAGATCAAACTTTAGCCAATCGATATCATCAAAAACTCATAGATATACAAGAATGGTTGAGCCTTACCGAATGGTCACAAAAACAAATTACTCAAGATCAAATTTACAGAGTTCAAGATAAATTAAAGTCGTTAGGTCTAATTTCAGAGGAGAAGTCATACCAAGACTTTGTTCATACTTTTGCACTCTAGATTAAGAAATAAAACTGAAATTAACCGAAAAAAAGAGTTTTTAGTAGAATTTTTTTAAGAAATCATTAACTTTTTTTAAATATAAGTATCTACAATTCAACAATTTTATTACATTTGTTAACCCGAATTTCTGATAAGAACAAAATAATAAAATTTATGGTCATAACAATTACTCTCATTTTATCGGTTCTAGTAGCCTTTAATTTCTTTTTATTAGCCTTTAGCTGCAACAAATCAAACGTAAAATCAGTTTCAAAACCCCCAAAAGTTTTATTTTCAGAAAATCGTGTTACAACGACCAATCAATCTTATCAAGAGCAGCTTGCTCCAACAGGGAGTTAGTCTTACTAAAATGCTTATTGCCAAACCATAACCCTCTATTAGCACTTAATGGCGAAGGATGCCCCGAGGTTAAGATGTGATGGTTATTCACTTCAATTAAAGTCGCTTTTCGCTTAGCAAAATTCCCCCAGAGTAAAAAAACAATATTCTTTTTGTGTTCGCTTATCAATTTAATAACGGTATCGGTAAATTGCTCCCAACCTTTATTTTGATGACTTCCGGCGGCACTACTTCGCACCGTTAAAGTTGCGTTTAAAAGCAATACACCTTGTTTGGCCCAAGGTTCCAAATTTCCGGATTTCGGATATGGAACATGTAGATCGCTCTCCAATTCTTTAAATATGTTTATCAAAGACGGTGGATGCGCGATGCCATCGTTTACAGAAAAACACAATCCGTTTGCTTGTCCCGCGCCGTGATAGGGATCTTGACCTATAATAACGACTTTAAGATTATCAAATTCACATTGTTCAAATGCATTGAAAATATGCGTCCCCTTCGGAAAGCAAGTATGATATTGGTATTCAGTTTTTACAAATTCTACAAGCTGCAGAAAATACGGTTTGGTAAATTCGTCTTTGATATAGGGTTGCCACGATACATTGATGTTGACCTTCATATTGTTCTTAAAATTCAAAAATAATAATACTGTTAACACAATTACTAATTACAACATGAATTTATGTTCTATTGCCTAAATTTGTAAAAAAATGCTTTTTATTAAACCATGATTAACATCCATTCAAAAACGCTTGAAGACATTGAGTTTCATACCGTACTCAATCAAGTTTCCGAGTATAGTATAACATCTTTAGGTAAGGCAGAAGTTTTAGGTATTGAACCTATTTCCGATATAAATTTATTAGAGCAATCACTACTTCTCACGAACGAATATCTAGCTTCATTTGCCAATGATAATCGCATTCCAAACCACGGGTTTGAACCAATTTCTCACGAAATAAAACTCTTAAATATTGAAAACTCATTTTTAGAAACCCAGAGTTTTAGAAAAATATCGGCCATTTCAGAAACATCAAATACCTTAATTAAATTCCTTGAAAAATTTAAAGACTACTACCCTAACCTTTTTGAATTTTCTCAAAGTGTTGAAGTTACAAAGGAAATTATAACCGAAATTGACGCGATTATAGATAAATACGGTGATGTGAAGGACCGTGCCTCGGATACCCTATATCAATTGCGTCGCGCTGCCAATAGCATTAAAGGAAAAATTAATCAGAGTTTTAATGTAGCGCTTACTACAAGCAATGCCAGTGATTATTTAGATGAAATAAAAGAAAGTGTGGTTGACAACCGTCGTGTTTTAGCCGTGAAATCTATGCATCGTCGCAAAGTGAAAGGCAGTATTATGGGCAATAGCAAAACGGGAAGCATTGTTTACATCGAACCTGAAGCAACTTTTAGATATACAAGAGAACTTCAAAATTTGGAGTATGACATTAAAGAAGAAATAGAGCGGATTTTAAAACAATTAACCAATTTTTTAAGACCGTTTATTGCACTTCTTAAGGATTATCAAACTTTTCTAACAAGTATCGATACAATTTATAGCAAGGCTAAATATGCTAATAGTATCAATGCTGTTTTGCCAGAACGCAATCAGCATATGGAATTGTCGCTTATAGATGCCTATCACCCTTTATTGTTAGTTTCTAATAAAAAGCAAAATCAAAAAACCTATCCACAATCTATTAAGCTACATGAAGAAAATAGAATTATTGTAATTTCTGGACCAAATGCTGGTGGTAAAAGCATTACTTTAAAAACGGTTGGTTTGTTGCAGGTGATGCTTCAAAGTGGTTTACTTATTCCGGTGCATGAACGTAGTAACGTTTGTTTTTTTGAAAGAATTCTCACGGACATAGGCGATAACCAATCTATTGAAAATCATTTGAGTACTTATAGTTACCGACTCAAACAAATGAATTATTTTTTGAAAAAATGCAACGACAAAACCTTGTTTTTAATTGACGAATTTGGCACGGGAAGCGACCCAGAACTAGGTGGCGCTTTGGCTGAAACTTTTTTAGAAGAGTTTTACCATCGCAATGCCTACGGAATTATCACAACCCACTATTCCAATCTAAAAGTACTAGCGAATGAATTGCCTGCCATGTTGAATGCCAATATGATGTTTGACGAGAAAAGTCTGGAGCCCATTTACAAGCTCGCCTTAGGTCAAGCTGGCAGTTCTTTCACTTTTGAAGTGGCTCAAAAAAACGGGATTCCTTTTAGTTTGGTAAATCGTGCCAAAAAGAAAATCGAGCGCGGTAAAGTGCGTTTTGATGCCACCATAGCCAAGCTTCAGAAAGAACGCAGTAAGCTTGAAAAAACTGAGCAATCTCTCAAGGAAAACGAACGAAAAAAGCAAATTGAAGCCGATAAGCTGGAGGAAACTAATATAAAGATTCAAAAAAAATTGGAGAGTTACCAAGAACTTTATGACAGCAACCAACGGCTCATTTATCTTGGTCAAAAATTTAATGATATTGCAGATAAGTTTTTTAACAACAAACGCAAACGCGAATTGATGGACGATTTGTTTAAATTGGTTCAAGTTGAAAATTCAAAGCGAGAAAAAATTTCTGTCAAACAACGGCAAGTACAAAAGGATAAAGAAACCATTGTTAAACGTGAAGCGGAACAAAAGGTAGACCTTATACGCAAACAGAAAAAAGAGGCTAAAATTAAATTAGCAAATAAACCAGAGCCACCAAAACCTGTTTTAAAAGTAGGCGATCGTGTACGTATGCATGACGGAAAAGCGGTTGGCAGCATAGACACTATTGAAAAAAATAAGGCTATAGTAAATTATGGTATGTTTACAACCAATGTAAATCTTGAATTATTAGAACTAGTGGTAAAAAGTTAGAATGGCATATATTCCAAAACATAAAAATCTTATATTATTTGACGGTGTTTGCAACCTCTGTAATAACAGTGTGCAGTTTGTAATTAAACGCGATAAAAAGAATAAGTTTCTTTTCACGGCCTTACAAGGAGAAACGGCCACAGCTGTTTTAAAAGAATTTAGAATTGACAACAGTAAAATAGACTCCATCATATTGTATGAGCCAGCTAGAGGTGTTTCTTTAAAATCAACTGCCGCTTTGAAAATTGCGTCCAAAATGGGTTTTCCTATAAATTTATTGGCTGTGTTTTTAATTGTTCCAGCGTTTATTCGAAATTGGGTGTATGATTATATAGCGAAAAATCGTTACCAATGGTATGGCAAACAAGACAATTGTATGATACCTACCCCGGAATTAAAAGAAAAGTTTCTTCCATAAAAAAAGCCCTCGAGTAAAGGGCTTTTTCTAATTTAACAACTAACTTAAAAACTAATTTAACCTATTCAAAATAAAAATTTGTTGAAATATTATTGAGGGAATAATATTGATTAATAGCACATTATATTGATATTGTAAATGTACTTCAAGTGTTTAATTTGAAAGCAAGATTCTCGATATATGGCGCTAAATAATTGTTGAATAAAATCCTTATGCAGAATTCTTCTATAAAATGCACTCATTAATGGGTTGTATAACAACTTAATGTAACTATTTTATTTCAAGCTTTTCAAAATAAACTCCAAATTATTGTTGGCGTTATCATTTGTAAAATAAGCATCGGTATAATGTTTAGGCTTAATAGCTAGACCTAGGGTTTGTAGTTTCTTGATAGTTTCCAAATATTCTATTGAAGACTTGCCTGTTAGTAATAATCCCAAATCACCACCATTTTTGGCATAATTATATACAGTAGTTAAACCAGATAAATATAAGTGGTCTTTGGTAAAACCGCCACCGCGATGCACCCGAAGCGTAATGCCAAAAGCCTTATCTTTATTTAGCTTATGCTGACTATAAAGCAAATCGAAAGTATCAGCGAAAGTAAATCCTTTGTGTAAACTGTCAACAGCAATTACGCGGTACGACAATTCTTTTAATCGTTCAATGGTTAAGCAACCGCTCATAAATTCGGAATAGACTGCTAAGCCTTCTTGCGTTTCTACATTATTCGGAAAGCCGTTCGCAAATATTTTTAAAGGCTGCTCAAAAGCATTAAAGGTTGTTACTAAGTGAACACCAATTTCATGATTGGCCAAAACCTTGAGTTGGTTTTTGCTAAACTTATGATTTTTTCGTAATACCAGCATTTTTGAATTACTCAATACCATAGCGGCGGCTGATAGGTTATTTGATAATTTTACCGTGTAATTGAAATCGTATCGCTCGGAAAAATCCTCAAAATAAGCCTTTGCATCGTACACATTATATAGAGGCAGTAAATCTTCATCAAATTCAGAATCACTAAAGCGCAGTATAAAATTAGCGTTGTCAATACTGCGTTGGGTTGGCGAACCAAAGCTTTTTAAGCTGTTGTAATAAAATTTTCGTCCTTGGCCAATGGTTTGAATGCACTCAACTAAACCAGAATATTCGTAAATAATGTCTTCGTAAAGCTGTTTAATGTCTTCATCCTGAATGCGCTCAAGTCGCTGCGAAAAAAACAATCGGTGTAATTTGTACCCATTGAATTTGATTTTCGGGTATTTAAGTTTTGGTTCGTAGGTATATTTTGAACTGAAAAATTGCTTTTTTTCGCTTTCAATATTTTGCGGATTGATATAATTAAGCAATTCAATATTTTTAACCAATCGGTTGAGATTGGCATCGATTTCAAATAAGTGTTGAAATTCGTCGGTAGTTTTTATTTGAGACATTTTATTTAATTACTAAAAGCCTTTATAAATTCTTTGGCGTGTTTTGGAATTCTATTTTTCAGTTCATTTCGCACAGCGGCTACAACTTCTGGATAAATAATTTGTTGGTATTCATCACAATACACTTTTGCGATTTCGGTTGCCAAAACTAAGGTATTTTCAAAATTAAAACTTATATGTTTTAAAAAATATCCATTGCCACAAAAGGTGTCGTTAATTTTAGCCGTCTGTTGAATATTATTTGGTAGTTTAATTTCGGATAGACTTTTCCGCCATAATTCAACTTGATTGCCAAATTTATCGTTGTTGATATTTGTGGTACCTAAATTCCATGTTGGCACTTCCCTATCCCAACGTTGCCAATTATAACTGTGCATATCATATACTACGCAATGTTTGAACTGGTGTTCTAATTGGTTTAATAGTGCATCCACTACATTGTAGAAATTTTGATGTTTTGTAATACTTCGTTGTTTTTGTTCTTTAGATAGCGGTGTTTTCCAAAGTTGTTTTCCCCATGCTGTAATAAAAACCGCTTCTTCAGGTGTTCTATTTAAATCGTATTCAAATCGTGAATCCATAGAAGCCAACACAATTGGTTGGGTATCTATCATGCGTTTGGTTTCGGGGTCTTCTTCGTACCAACGATCGTATTCGGTGTGCAAACAAGCTTCCCACAGTTCTTTTCTAAACTGATGGCCATCATGAATGGCAGCACATAAGTAAGGAACGTAAGTATCAATTTTTAAAGTGAAGCTATAATCGTTAGATACTGCATAAAAAGTTTTAGCTTTATCAATTTTGGAAATAATTTCGTCAACAGATAGTTTTTGCATCATCTATTTTAAAATTTTTTTCAAAAACAACATCATGTTGCGCTCAAGAATATTATAATCGTGATCAGCTTGAAACATCTGTTTGATTTCAAGCAGTAATGTATCAATTTGTTTAGAAGTAAAATTGTAATGATCTAATCCTTTTTGAATTTTCTCTAAGCATTGATAATCATTATCTGACTTAAATTCGTCATGAATCTTCTGGAAAGTTTGCATGTTTACCTTTGAAATGATCGCATTGCGTTCCTCATTCGATTCATTAAAATCTGAATGCGCCGCAAATAGAAGTATATAAGCTATTAACTCGTTTTTTGTCCAATGCATGATTAAGAATTTTTAAGCGTCTTCAACAGTTTTTCTCAGTCTGGCACGACGGTCGAATTTTTGAAGCTTGTCCAGAACTTTGCTTTCAACAAAATCTATAACACGTTCTTCAACTTTCACCTTTGGTTTATAAACCTTATTAATATAAGTTATACCGCCCGGTGACATCACATTTACTTCAACTAATTTACCTCCAATAACGTCGATACCCACAAAGTATAAACCGTCTTTCACTAATTTAGGACCTATTTGTTTACATAAGTCCTTCTCTTCCTTAGATAAAACGTGTTTGGCAATGCTTCCGCCAGCCGATACATTTGACCTATGATCATCATTGCCTGGAATACGTCGCATAGCACCAATCGGTTCGCCGTTTAGAAGAAGAATTCGAACATCTCCTTGATCGGCACCTTCAATATAATCTTGTAAAATGACGTAGTTGGAAGAGCCATCAGAATTTGAGATATAAAAATCTAGTAGCGAATTGATATTACTCATCGCCGATTTCTCAATTAAAATTACACCTGAACCACCATAGCCATTAAGTGGTTTCAGAATCATTTTGTCTGCTTTAGAATCTCTAATTTGCTTGATCAGATACTTTTTGTTTTTGGAGACATGAGTATTCGGAATAATATTGCTGTGTGCATCGCCAAAAGCAGCGGTATATAGCTTGTTATTGGCTTCACGCATACCTTCCAAGGAGTTTACAATAAATACATCGTCTTTTACAGAATCTAAAAAATTAAGCATAATAGGATCTAACGGTGGATTGGCTCTAAAGAAAATAGCATCAAAACCAGCCAATGGTAGCATTTCTTCGCGCAGAGTAACTTTATTATAGAATGTTTTTAGTCCGCTTGGCACCTTATCCATTCTTGTGATAACATTACAAAATGCATTGGTAACACTATCTCTAATCGTAAGATTGGCAGGCGTACACATGGCAACACCATGATCACGTCTAACACATTCTTTAATAAGTGCTAAACTGGTATCATTTTCTGCATCGATTGTGTCCCAAGGATACATTATAAAACAAATATTCATCTGATTAATTTTAATTCGTTTAAATATAAAATAAATATGTTAACAATGAAGAATTTAAGAGTCTAAATCGAACGTTTCGGTAGGATTTTTAGAGGGGTCATAATCCATCATATTTTCACCATCGGCAATAATAGAACAAACAGTAGCATCACCAGTAACATTAACTACCGTTCTAAACATATCCAAAATTCTATCTACAGGAAAGATTATGGCAATCCAAGCTGGATTTAAACCAACAGAATCTAAAACTATTATTAACATAACCAGTCCGGCACTTGGCACCGCGGCGGATCCAATAGACGCCAAAGTAGCCGTTAAAACTACGGTTAATTGCTGACCTAGAGTTAAATCAATCATGTGCATTTGAGCCAAAAACACAACCGCAATGGCTTGGTACAAACTCGTACCATCCATGTTTACTGTCGCGCCTATAGGCAGAACAAAACTGCTGATTTTTTTGCTTACGCCTAGGTTATTTTCAACACATTCCATTGTAACTGGTAATGTTGCCGCACTGCTGGAAGTTGAAAATGCTAAGGTTTGTGCAGGGCTCATTGCTTTGAAGAAGCCGGCATAGGGAATTTTCTTCACGAAGGTTTTAAGTATAAGTGGGTAAACGGCAAAAATCATTAGCAACAATCCTCCTAAAACAGTTAGTGAATACCAACTTAATCCTTTAAATATTTCTATAACTTTACCTACATCATTACCTGCCATTTTGCTGACAACTCCGGCCAATAAGGCAAAAACAAAAAATGGTGCAGCCTGCATGACTAAATCAACCATCTTTAAAAAGACTTCATTTATGCCATCTACCAAATTTAACACCGGTTGCGACTTTTGATCTGGTATAAAAAGCAAACAGACCCCGAAAAATATTGCAAAGAATATAATTTGAAGCATTAAACCATTGTTAGACAAAGAATAAAAAAAGTTGTCAGGAACAATATCTACCAAAGGTTGTAGTGGCGTTACATCTTTGCGTTTGGTTGCCGTATCTAATTTTTCGGAAATGGAAGCTTCCTTTAATTCGCTTTTGGTGAGTTTCGAAATTTCTTGAGCCCGCTCAAAAAAGTCAGGATCTTGAAGGTAGTTAATACCATCTTTCACCTCATATCCTTGCGAGGATGCCCATATTTCGTAACTAATCCTATTGTCTATTCGGCTTTGCTCATCTATTAATTTTCCAGGTTTTATAATGTTTACAAGTAGCAGTCCTAATCCGATAGCCATTACGGTTGTCAGTAAATAAATCAGCAAAGTTTTACCTCCCATTCTCCCCAAACTAGAAGGATCGCCAATATTGGCCACACCACTAATAATGGAAAATAAAACCAACGGTACGGCAATCAGTTTAAGTAAATTGATGAAAATCGTACCAAACGGATCAATCCAGTTGATGGTAAAGGCGCTCCAACCTAAGGAACTTGAGACTAAGGCCCAAATAATACCCAAAACCATTCCGATGATAATCTTCCAGTGTAATGCTAGTTTTTTCATAAGCCATATATTCCTGCGAAGGCAGGAATCTCGTAATTATTTATTTAGTTTTATAAATTGGTAGATTTATCTCAAATAGAAACACTACCAAACCTTAGACTCCTGCCTGCGCAAGAGTGTGTAATCTGCTATCACCAATGCCGCCATAGCCTCAACAATGGGCACCGCTCTGGGAACCACACAAGGATCGTGACGCCCTTTGCCCTGCATTTCAACAATATTTCCGTTAGCGTCTAAGGCATCTTGTTTTTGAATAACCGTAGCAACAGGTTTAAAAGCTACTTTAAAATAAATATCCATGCCATTACTAATACCACCTTGAATTCCTCCTGAATTGTTAGTTTTCGTACTTCCATCGTTATTAAACAAATCGTTGTGTTCACTACCTTTCATTTTGGTTCCGTGAAATCCACTGCCGTATTCAAAACCTTTAACAGCATTAATTGACAACATGGCTTTGCCTAATTCGGCATGTAATTTGTCAAAAACTGGTTCGCCTAAACCAACGGGAACATTTTGAATAACACAACTTACCGTGCCACCGATGGTATCGCCCTCTTTTCTTATAGCTTTGATTTTATCTTTCATTTGCTGGGCCAATTCGGCATCTGGACAACGCACGTCATTGTTTTCAATTTCCTCAAAATTGAGATCTTGATAAGGTTTTAACAATTCAATATCTCCCACAGAACTTGTATAGGCCGTAATTTTAATATCCTTTAATAATTGTTTGGCAATAGCTCCAGCTACTACTCTACTGGCAGTTTCTCTGGCTGAGCTGCGACCGCCTCCGCGGTAATCGCGAACTCCATATTTTTGATCGTAGGTGTAATCGGCGTGGCTCGGCCTGTAAACATCTTTTATATGGGAATAGTCTTTAGATTTTTGATTGGTATTTGTAATTTGAAATGCGATGGGGGTACCTGTGGTAACGCCTTCAAATATTCCTGATAAAAATTCGACTTCGTCAGGCTCTTTGCGTTGGGTAACAATTTCAGATTGACCTGGTTTACGACGGTTGAGTTCATATTGAATTTTTTCTAAATCGATGACTATCCCTGACGGACAACCATCAATAATACCACCAATTGAAGTACCGTGCGACTCACCAAAAGTGGTAAGTGTATATAATTTTCCATAGGAATTTCCTGCCATTTCTTAGAATTTAATGCTAAAGTAAATGTATTATCACAGAAACAAAAATTGAAATCATAATTCTATTTCATAAATAGAATTTTTAGATAACATAAACTTAACGCATTACTCACAATATCTTAATTAACAATTAATCATTAAGTAATCTAAGCATCTGTTATTTGTAATAAATTTTTTACATTGTCCTTTAATCTAAAACGAAAAGTTGAAATTGCTGTAATTTCCGATGTACATCTTGGTACTTATGGTTGTCAGGCGAAACATCTACTTACCTACCTCAATAGCATTGAGCCTAAAAAATTGGTACTGAACGGTGATATTGTAGACATTTGGCAATTCAGCAAACGCTACTTCCCAAAATCACATTTACGTGTGATAAAAAAAATCATCGATATGGCTGCCGATGGTACTGAAGTAATTTATATTACTGGGAATCACGATGAAATGTTACGAAAATTTAGCGACACTACCATTGGTAATATTTCAATAGTTGATAAGGTTGTACTTGAATTAGATAATAAAAAGAAAGCATGGATTTTCCATGGTGATGTTTTTGATCTCTCTATCCAAAACGCCAAATGGCTTGCAAAACTTGGTGGTTACGGTTACGATTTATTAATCCTTATGAATAGCCTGGTTAATTGGTGCCTAGAAAAATTAGGTCGCGAACGCTATTCTTTGTCTAAAAAAATTAAAAACAGCGTAAAATCGGCTATTAAATACATCAGTGATTTTGAAAATGTAGCAGCCGATTTAGCTATTGATAAAGGTTACGACTATGTAATTTGCGGGCACATTCATCAGCCTAAAATGTTGGTTAAAGAAAACAAAAATGGTTCAACAATTTATATGAACTCTGGTGATTGGATAGAAAACTTTACAGCCTTAGAATATCAGTTTAAACGTTGGAAAATTTACAACTACAACAGCGATAAATTGCTGCCATTCTATGCCGACGAAGAATTTAAAGAAATGGAAGTTAAAGATTTAATAGCGGCCATTACTATTTTTAATCCTTCCAACCCTAAAAAATCAGACTAACGCCTCTCTTAAAATAGTAGCGGGATGCACAGCTACTTTGCCGGTGCCATCTAAAATTTGATGTCTGCAACTCGTGCCATTAGCGGCAATTATAGTGTCTTCTGAAGCTTTTCTAACTGCAGGAAATAACGTTTGCTCGCCAATTTGCATACTAATTTTATAGTGTTCTTTTTCATAACCAAAGCTGCCGGCCATACCACAACAACCACTTGGTATAATAGTAACCTTGTAATTCGCGGGTAAATTAAGTATTTGAAAAGTTGACAGTTGGTTGGCAATAGCCTTTTGGTAACAATGGGTATGAATTTTTATTGTTTTGGACTCTTGATGAAATTGCTCCGACTTAATGTTACCCAATTCTATTTCCTTTTGAATAAACTCCTCAACTAAAAAGGCGTTTTTTGCGATTTTTTGAGCAGATACTTTATCGTCCACTAATCTGAGATAATCGTCTCTAAAACTTAAAATCGACGAAGGTTCAATTCCTATTAATGGTTTGGTTTCCGTTATTATATCTTTAAAGATTGAAACGTTTTTATTAGCCAATTTTTTTGCTTGTTCAAGTAAACCTTTAGATAGCATTGCACGACCAGATTCGGCATTTGAAACTATTTTTACTTGATAATTTAGTCTTAATAGTAGCTCAATAACATCGCTGCCAATGTCGCCATCTAGATAATTTGTAAACTCATCATTAAATAGAAATACAGTTTTAATAAATTTTATATTATTCTGTATTTCAATATTTTGATATATTTTATTTAAACTTTTACTTGAAACTAACGGCAAGCTCCTTTCAGAGGCAATTCCGCTGAATTTTTTTATAATACTTGAACTAGTTCTATTTGATAAAATGAAGTTTGAGACACTTGGCGCTTTACTTAAATATTTATTGATGGCATTGTTATAAGCAAACAATTTAGCTCTAAAGGGTACACCATTTTCTTTTTGATATTGATATTGGAACTCGGCTTTTAATGCTGCCACATCCACACTACTTGGGCATTCACTGGCGCAAGCTTTACAACTTAAGCATAAATCGAAAACTTCTTTAAGTGCCTCGTTGTTAAATCTATTTGTTTCGGTGGAATGGGTTAGAATTTCTCTCAAGGCATTGGCACGTGCCCGAGTGCTGTCCTTTTCATTACGGGGCGCACGGTAACTAGGACACATAGTACCGCCAAATTCAGGGAGTTTCCTGCAATCACCACTACCATTGCACTTCTCTGCTTCGCGAAGAATACCTTGCGAATTATCAAAGCTAAGAAGCGTCTTAATTTCGGGGTGCTTTATTTCGGATGAATACCTTAAGTTAATATCCATTGGAATTGGATCTACAATTTTACCTGGATTAAAAATGTTATTCGGGTCGAATGCAGTTTTAACGGCTTTAAGAATTTTGTAATTGGACTCACCAATCATTAATGGGATAAATTCTGATCTTACAATTCCATCGCCATGTTCACCACTCATCGAACCTTGATATTTTTTAACTAATTTGGCAACATCAGTTGTGATTTTTCGGAATAATTGAACATCTTTTTTCTCTTTCAAATTTAGAATAGGACGTAAATGCAACTCTCCGGCACCAGCATGGGCATAATAAACGGCATTTTGATTATACGTCGCCATTAGTGCTGTAAATTCACGAATGTAACCAGCTAAATCCTCAACTGCCACCGCTGTATCTTCAATACAAGCAACAGTTTTATTATCACCAATTATGTTGCCGAGTAAACCTAAACCTGCTTTGCGCAATTCAAAAGCGCTATCAATGGCTTCACCCATTAATACAGGAAAAGCATAGCAAATATTGAGATTCTTAACGCTATTTAAAAAATTGTTAATTTGAATGTTTAAATCTTCTTTAGAAGATGATCTTAGCTCACAAAGTAAAATAGCTTTCGGGTTACCTTCAATAAAGAATCTGTTTTCTTGTTGGGCTTTGTTGTGAATGGTAAGATTTAAAATGGTGTCATCCATCATTTCACAACTGTATAAGTCGTGCTGCATAACCGTGGTTACCGCATTCATACAGTCTTCTATACTCTTAAAATGCAAAGCGATAATTGCTTGCTCAATTGGTGGTAAGTCATCTAGTTTTAGAGTTATTTGCGTTGTAAAAGCCAAAGTACCTTCGCTACCACTGAGCAATTCACACATATTAAAAGGTTTGAAAGAACTTTGATCAAACTCCTGGCAATCGATAAGTTGGTCTATAGCATAGCCCGTATTGCGCCGGTGAATTTGAGCTTTGGGAAAATTATCTTTGATTTGATTTTGTACTTCTTTGGAATGCAGTTGTTGATAAATAGTACGGTAAATTTCACCTTCCAAGGTTGGTAGATGTCGTTTATTTTGAAATGCGTCTGAGGTCAATGCTTCGAAAATCACTTCAGAACCATCACTTAAAATGGTTTCAAGTTTTATTACTTTATCTCTGGTAACGCCATACTTTATAGAAGTTGTTCCTGAAGAATTATTTCCAACCATACCCCCAATCATGCAGCGATTAGAGGTTGATGTGTTGGGGCCAAAAAATAGGCCGTGCGGTTTTAAAAAAATATTTAGTACATCTCTAACCACACCAGGTTCTACAGTTACTGTTTTTTCTATTAAATCAAAATGAACTATCTTATTAAAATATTTAGAAACATCTACAATAATACCCTCACCAACGCACTGACCTGACAAAGATGTTCCAGCTGTTCTGGGGATTAATGACGTATTGTTATTATTTGCAAAATTGATTAGAATCTGAATGTCCTTTTTATTCTTGGGATAGGCAATTGCTAGCGGTAACTGTCTGTAAACAGAGGCATCTGTAGCATAAATTGCTTTAAATAATTCATCAAAAAATAGTTCACCTTCTAGCTGTAATTTTAACTGGTTAAGGTTTATTCTCATGCAAAATGATATTTTAATTTTGTACGCTTTAAAGATATTAATTTACTGGCACTATAATTGACTTATATATAATAGAAACGCATTACAGTGCGTTAAATTAACTATGCTAACTTAATTTTTAAATTTACATTATGAAAAAACTAATTTTATTGAGCCTAATTGTAATTGGGTTTTCTTTTTCTGCAAATTCACAGGAAATTGCTGATAATGCTCTAGGTTTGAGACTTGGTGGCGGTAACGGCTTTGGTACTGAGGTATCTTATCAACGTGCCTTAGGTGGAAATAACAGATTGGAACTTGATCTTGGCTGGAGAAGTGGAAATGATTTCGACGGTTTTAAGCTTATTGGCCTATACCAATGGGTTTGGGCGATTGAAGGAAATTTCAATTGGTATGCTGGTGTTGGTGGCGGTTTAGGATCATATGACAATGATCGCAACGATAATAATAGTGAAACTTTTGCAGTTGCCGCTGGTAATATAGGTATTGAATACAATTTCGATATACCATTAATGATTTCATTAGATTTTAGACCTGAACTTGGTTTTGGAAATTTTAATGACGACGTAAACTTTGATATTGCCTTAGGGGTAAGATATCAATTTTAGGCTGTACATTCTTATGAGTAAAAGCCTGCATGAATTTGCAGGCTTTTTTTATTTTAAAGATTTTACTTTGCCAAGCGCTTTTCCATAAACACGTTCATACATTGGAACTATTTGATGTATGTCAAATTGCTGAGCTTGAATTATGGCATTTTGCTTGAATTTTTCTAAATTTTTAAGATCACTTAAAATTTTCAAAGCGTTGTTACTCATATCTTCTACATCATTTACATTGCTTAAAAAACCTGAAAACTTATGCTTATTAACCTCAGGTAAACCACCTGTATTAGTTGAAATAACTGGAACACCAGAAGCCATTGCTTCTAAAGCAGCCAAACCAAAACTCTCGCTTCTTGATGGTAATAGGAACAGATCACTGAAACAAAGAATTTTATCAATCTCGTTACTATTACCTAGAAAAATAACTCGGTCGCTGATACCTAACTTATCACAAAGATTTTCAGCCTTTTCTTTCTCTGGACCTTCGCCTACCATCATTAATTTCGCAGGCAATACTTTTTGAATATTATTAAATATTTTAATAACGTCAGGTATTTGTTTTACTTCTCTAAAATTACTGATGTGCGTTATGATGCGTTCATGATCTTCTGCCATTAAACCGCGCTGACAATCTGTATAAACGTGTTTGTGTTTTTCTAAATCGATAAAATTCGGAATCACATCAATGTCGTTTTTTATATCGAAAATTCTCAGCGTATGGGCTTTTAAATCATCTGAAACTGAGGTGACAGCATCGGATTTATTAATGCTGAATGTCACAGCGGGTTTGTAAAATGGATGACTTCCAACCAAGGTTATATCGGTGCCATGTAATGTGGTAACAATGGGTAATTGAATACCTTCTTCTTTAAGCATTTGTTTGGCCATATAGGCTGCATAGGCATGCGGTATGGCATAATGCACGTGTAATAATTCAATTCCATGTAATTTCACCATATCCACTATCTTACTCGATAAAGCCAATTCATAAGGCTGGTAATGAAATAAGGGATATTCAGGAACGTGAACTTCGTGAAAATGCACATTCTTGTTTAATAAGTCTAGACGTACTGGTAAATTATAGGTAATAAAATGAATTTCGTGACCTTTTTTTGAAAGTTCCAAACCTAACTCAGTTGCCACAACACCACTACCGCCAAAGGTTGGATAACATACAATACCTACCCGCATTTTAATTTTTTTAATTATTTAATTATCGCATCGTAAATATACTGTTGAATATTGGTTCTTATGTTTTCTTTTAACAGTAAATTGGTTGTTGCTTTAGGATAGGTTCTATTGGCCATAAAAATATAAACTATTTCCTCATCTGGATCCGCCCAAGCGTAAGTACCTGTAAATCCAGAATGACCAAAACTTGTCATTGACAAACATCCACAGGTTGGACCAGCATCGCCAAGTTGTGGCTTGTCGAATCCAATACCGCGTCGGTTATTATTAATGCAAAAATGACATTTGTTAAATTCGTCCATCGTTTCAGGTGTAAAGTACCTTCTCCCACCGTAAAAGCCCTTTTGTAAATACATCTGCATAATTTTTGCCATATCATTGGCATTGCTAAATACACCAGCATGACCGCCAACGCCATTCTGCATTGCAGCACCCATATCGTGAACATAACCATGAACAGTTTGGTATCGATAATAGTCGTCTTCTTCGGTTGGTAAAATCATGCTTTTGCTAAATTTTTCGGTTGGGTTATAAGTGGTAAAATTAGCACCTAAAGGTCGATAAAAACGATCCTGAATAACAACTGCCATAGATTTTTCGTAATGTTTTTCTAAATATTTTTTCAGAATAAAATATGGTAAGTCGCTATATCGGTATTGAACCCTGCCTAATAAATCGGTATTTCTAACAATATCATATATGGTATCTTGATAATCACCACGCATAAATAGATCTTGACTTATTTCAACATTAAAAACATCATCCTTTTGATTTCTGTAATACTTCTGTGAAGGTTTCTTATTGGCATCGAGAGTAGCCGTGTAAAAAGGAATCCAAGGTTTTAATTGCGCAAAATGCGATAACATTGTTTTCAATGTTATATTGGCCTTATTGGTGCCTTTGTATTCAGGAAGTAATTCTGAAATTTTTGTGTCTAGAGTTATAATTCCCTCTTCATGTAATTCCATGATGAGCGGTACCGTTGCCATTATTTTGGTTAATGAAGCGATATCAAATAAATCCGAATCTTTTACAGGGATTTTATTATTATAGGTATGAAAGCCAAAACTTTTATTGTAAAACACTTTGCCTTTACGGGCAACTACTATTTGAATTCCAGGCGTTGTGCCTTTCGCAATTGCTACTCTTGCTAATGAATCAATTTTATGTAATTTTTTAGAATCCATCCCAACACTTTCTGCCAAACCGTAACTTAAACTACTTAAGGCATTATATTGAAAACCAATACCCATAGGAAACTGGATTCCGCTGCTCACTGGCAAGGTGCCTTTTGCCGGGATAGCACCAAAAATAAGTTGTGCTGATTTTTCTTGTGCTATTTTACTATTTTGATAACTTACCACAATACTTTCAATATTTTCAGTAGTTTTTAGGTCCAATAAGCTGTAAGGATTAGAAAACACATTAAGAATAACGTTATTAGTACGCGAAATTTCATACAACCAAACCAATTCTCGGTCTGTAAATTTATAACTGCGCCAAGGATTATCGCTAGTTTTATGTAGACTTATAATAACTATATTGTAGTTTTTAAGCTGAAGAAGAAGTTCATCTAACTTATCTGCTTTTATTTCGTGAATTTTTGTGTATTTTTTTAAGGTTTCCAAAAATGGGGTTCCATCATCATTACCAAATTTTATATAGGCGATTTTTTTTGTTTCCAATTGACGAATGGGTAGATTCTGATTGGTGTTTTTTACAACAGTGATGGCGTTCTCCATCAACTTTTCATAAAGTAAGTCGTCTTCTATTCGGTTTAAATCACCAATCAAATTTTTGGTATCTACTGGTTTGTAGTCATTTAAACCTAGTTTATATTTAGAACTCAAAATCTTTTTAACTGAATGCGCTAGTCGTTCTTCGGTAAATAATTTATTATTTAAAGCCTCGGCTATTTTAGTGACTGCTAATTTCACGTTTTCTGAAATCAATAAAACGTCATTTCCTGCCAAAAACGCTGCCAAATCAATATCTCCCGGAGCGCTAAAATTAGAAGCGCCTTTCATATTAAGGGCATCGGTAAAAATCAACCCCTCAAATCCTAAGGTATCTTTAAGAATGTTGGTGACAATATGTTTCGATATAGATGATGGATAACCCGAACGCGCTTCCAAAGCCGGCACATTTAAATGTGCTACCATAACACTCGACAAGCCTTCTTTTATAAGTTTTCTATAGGGATACAGCTCAACAGAATCGATACGTTGTGCACTAAAATTTATAGTTGGTAAGGTTTTATGTGAATCGGTATCAGTATCGCCATGACCAGGAAAATGTTTGGCATTGGCCATAACTCCAGCGCCTTGCATACCTTTCATAAAGGCTAAAGACTGCTTGGTGATTCTATCGCGATCTTCACCAAAAGATCGGTTTCCTATAATAGGATTATTTGGATTGGTATTGATATCAACCACCGGAGCAAAATTGAAATGTACACCTAAACGTTTACAGTGTTCTCCAATATGTTTTCCAGTTTGTTCTATTAAGGCATCGTCTTTAATGGCTCCTAAGGTCATATTCCATGGAAAGGCGTAAGTTGAATCTAAACGCATGCTCAAACCCCATTCGGCATCCATACCAACTAATAAGGGAATTTTTGAAGCCGCTTGCAATTCATTATTGAGTTTTGCCTGACGCATTGGTCCGCCTTTTGAAAAAATAACGCCACCAATATGCTGTTCTTTTATTTGCTTTAAAATTTCAGATTTATGCGATTCATTCTTATCAGAAAAGACTTGAACCATGAATAGTTGGCCAATTTTTTCTTCTAAGGTCATAGATTTATATGTGCTATCTACCCAAGTCCTTTGCGCTTCAATATCTTTTGCAAACAATGGATTGTTTTGACTAAAGGCGATAATTGAAAAGAAAAAAGTTATAAATAAAATAAGGGGTTTATGATTTATCACTGTATAAATGGCTTTTGATGAATTAACTAATAATACTTGCAAATTAGTATAAATGAGAGTTATTAATATGACATTTATGATAGATTTATAAAGAACTTCATCAACAAACTACTTGATAAAACGGTTATGCCAACTCTCCTTGGCTGGCACTTCCCAACTGTCGTTAAACTCTGCAATATTGTTTACTAAATTATTAAACACAATGGTGTTTGGACCAACAGCTTTATCTTTTGCCATTTGCCTAAAATCGATTAACGATTTGTAAGCCACAAATTCACCTTGTTTATACGACACATTCATTTTATCTAATAAATCTACTTGATAGTCTTGTTCTAATTGTTGTATAAATTTAATGGATGCATCGATTGAACAACCAGTTGCTTTATTGAAGTTTTGGTTTAAACCAATAACTATAAATCTTTTATATTTAATAGTATAGCCCGAATGCAAGTCACTGCCATGCGCAGTCCATTGGGTGATGAAATCATTCAGTTTGAGCGATATTTCTTCAATCTCTTGTTCATTAAATGATCGGTTGGCTTGGTAAATCCAAACTCGTGATGTTTCTGGAAGGGAACTAAATTCTACTAACATATAGGATGGTTTTATACTATTATTAAATTAATCAAAAGTCGTGCTATAAAAAATATCCTGACAAAAATTGTGAACTCATTAAACAAATAATTTTGACCCTGCCACCGTCAATATCGAATGGTAACATGCCGGCCTAAATCCAATATACATACCTGCAGAAACTACATCCAATTTTTACCACTCGTTTCAACTCTGTAAATCAAATAATTTAATATTGCTTTGGCGCGCTCTTGTTCAATATAGGAAATTGAAATCTTTCCTGATGCAGTATAAACAAGCACACTAGCCACTTTACGCCGTTTCATAAATATGGACTGCCTCATTTCAACCGACTGGATTTTATGGTGTTGAACGATCTCAGTTTTGGTTTCAATAAATCCGCTACCCACTACTAAATATTGGTCGTCAATACTATAAAAAGCCTTTCTGTATGAAATTTTTAAAAAGGCTAATACGATTAAAGCTCCTAAAATGTTCACGAACCATAAATTAAGGAATTCAGCGAAATACACTAGTAAGTTTAAAATCAACAAAATGATAACACTTCTGATTGCTTTAACTCGCACGAAGTAAAATGTTGGTTTAAATTGATCGGCAATCGTGGAATAGCTCGTGTAAATTTTATTGACCAAATACCAGAGCTGGGTTTTATCTAAGGCAATAATAGAAAGGTTCTGTGCCTTTTTTTTATCAATCATAGCTTGCTTTACCTCCAATGTATTCAATCCAAAATACCGCTTTAGTCGGTTGTTGGTGATGATAACTTTTTGAATTCTGCTTGGTGAAAGGTTGAGCGAAATTTTGTTGAGTAAACCTTTGGATATTTCTATTGTTTTGTCGTGTTCAATCACTTGTAAATTGAAGTTGACAACAAGTGTTTTTAGCAGCGAAAAGAAAAAAGCTAACAACAGAAAAACTATCAGAATTAAAATATTAAATAGAATGATGGAAAAAACAGCTGCGGATTGCGTCTCTATATTGTCAATAAATTCATTTTCTATTTCCAAATCGTTAAAAAGGTCTTTAAACTGAAAATAAATACCTGATATAAAGGCTAAAATAATAGCCAGACTTTTTAGGTGGTTTTGCCCGATGCCTTCCAAAAGTAATTTTTTTGCTGATACTTTGTAGTAAACACGAGATTCTGGAATGCTTTCAAAGGTTTCGGAAATCTCAGATAACAATGCTTTTTTTAATGCCAAAGCCATAGGTCTGCTGAGTGCTTTTATCTCGATTTCGGATTGGTCATCGCCAGCCGTTTCTATTGAAAATGAAACCACGTTAATAAATTGTTGCAGTAAATTTTGTTTTATGTGAATGTTCTGAATTTTAGAATTTGGTATTAAAATGCTTTCTTTATTAAGAATTCCTTTGTCCAGATGAAAGCCTTCTGAAGACACATAAAATTTAAAATACCAATACTTTAAAATTGAAAATACTAGAAAGAACAGCAGTAAGGCCAATAAGTATAAAATAAGCTGAACTGCACTCAACCCCAAAATACTACCTTTCCTTACAATTCCAACGCCGATTACAATAAAGAGCGCAAAACTTTGCCTTAAAAATTTAAATAATTGAAACCCAAAAATTATAACAATTCCTTTAACAGATTGTCTTATTGGCGTTGAAAAATCAAAGTTGGTCATTGATCTTTGTAGTTAAAAACGCATTAATTTTTTGTGCAGTTTCTTTAGATAAGCCACTTATAAACAAATCGCTACCTGTGGCACCAGCGGTGTAAATTTTAAGGGTAGATAGTTGTAGTTTTCGTTCTAAAAAGCTACAGGAAATCTCGGTGTGTTGAATTCTAACAAAAGGTACGGTTGTAAAAGAATTCAGCAATAAACCCTCGGTGTATATGATATCGTGTTCACGCAATGCGTAACGCCGTTTAGGAAAACTCAAAAACGTATATATACAACTAATAACAAGAAGTGCTATCAAAGTCGCGATGGCTGTCCAGAAATAAAACATCCAACCTTCGAAATTGGTTATAAAACCGATAGTGATTACTGCAATTAAAGGAAACAAAAACCCAAGTAATCTATTAAATAATAAGATATACAAATACGAACGTTCAACCTTTTCTAAATTGAGGTTATCAATATTTGGTATCGAAAGGGCATCTATTTGTGGATTGTTAAACATAGGTGTTGTTAAAAATTTTTTACTCAACAAAAGTTTACTTGCAAAGCAATTGTCATGTTATGAATTGAAAATATGAGATTTTCAATTCTTTTTAGCTGTCAATTTCCTTTTTGAGAGAAAGAAGAATACAAATCCCATTACAAATAAAAAAATAAGATATTTAATATTTAAAAATTTAAAATCTTCATAAATTAAATAATCAAAAAACATTAGAACTATGGTTGCGACTAATCCAGTGATAATTTCAGACAACAGGGATTTTTTAATAATATCTTTTTGTTCTTGGGTTTTCATAAATCCTGCGCATTCGCAATTAACTCCGCAACATCCATCACTTTAATTTGGCCTTCTTTTTCCTTGTTTTTTACACCATCGGTCATCATGGTGTTGCAAAATGGGCAACCAGCGGCAATAATATCAGGTTGAATTTCTAAAGCTTGTTCGGTTCGTTCTATATTGACTTCTTTATTACCAGGTTCGGCATCTTTAAACATTTGAGCTCCGCCAGCGCCACAGCACAAACCGCGACTTTTGCAGGATTTCATTTCAACCAATTCGGCATCTAACTTTCTTATTAAATCGCGTGGTGCTTCATAAACATTGTTGGCTCGACCCAAATAACACGGATCGTGAAAAGTAATGCGCTTGCCTTTAAATTGGCCACCTTCTATGGTTAGTCTGCCTTCGTCTAACAAATTCTTTAAAAATTGCGTGTGGTGCATCACCTTGTATTCACCACCAAGCGAAGGATATTCGTTTTTTAAGGTATTAAAACAATGCGGACAGGTAGTTACAACAGTTTTAATTTTGTAAGCGTTTAACACTTCAATATTGGTGACGGCTTGCATTTGGAATAAAAACTCGTTGCCAGAACGTTTGGCTGGATCTCCAGTGCAACTTTCCTCAGTACCGAGTACCGCGAAATTTACATTGGCGCGATTGAGTAACTTCACAAATGCTTTGGTAATTTTTTTAGCTCTATCATCAAAACTTCCTGCGCAACCAACCCAAAAAAGGACTTCAGGTTGCTTACCTTCGGCCATAAGTTGCGCCATAGTTGGCACTTTTAATTGTTCGCTCATGCGTAATTTTATTTAATCGTGCTGACCATCATCAAACACTTGAATGGTCACATTTTTATCTACTAAATCTGTGAATTTTCCTTTATATCTCGTTGCTTTCACTAGGTGATTATCAATCCAATGGTAATTGCCACCTCTCGGTTTACCCATTAACAAACTATGATATTTAAAACCGTGTTTGTTCAACCAAATTTCAGTGTACTCTCGATGTGCTTCTGTTCTTGAGGTGAAGAAACAAATCATGTGACCTTCGTCGTACCACTTGTTGCAGGTTGCTAAAGCATCTGGATAAACTTCGGCGGTAAGCATGCGTTCTGGTTCCTCATTTGGAATGTCTTCTCCAATTGTACCATCGATATCAATTAGATAATTTTTGATGCCTTTAGGTAAAACCGGACTTACCTTTTCGCCTTTTTCAACTTTTTCGTGTAATAATTTGTCTGCTTCTTCTCTTTTCATAATCGCTTGCTCTTGTAATGATTTTAGGTTGGTTTTTTAATTTTCTAATTTTCGTTTGCCCAATTCAGCCTGTCCATTTGGTTGTATGGCCATGGAGCACCGTTGTTCTCAACATTGGTCATCATATTGTTTAATTCCATTGGTGCCGCACTTTGTTCCATCACTAAATATCTGCGCATGTCTATAATTATAGATAACGGATTAATACTTACCGGACAAGCTTCGACGCAGGCATTGCAACTGGTGCAAGCCCATAATTCTTCAGGTGTAATATAATCGTTGAGTAATTGTTTACCATCGTCTTTAAATGTACCACCATTGGCATCGATATTCTTACCTACTTCCTCTAGCCTATCACGCGTATCCATCATTATTTTTCTAGGCGATAATTTTTTACCAGTTTGGTTAGCCGGACATTCACTGGTGCATCGGCCACATTCAGTGCAGGTGTATGCATTGAGTAATTGTACCCAGTTCAAGTCGGAAACATCACTTGCGCCAAATTTTGCAGGTACGGCGTCTGGATTTGCTGGTGCGGCAAATGGATCGGCATTAGGATCCATCATTAACTTTACTTCGGCAGTTACTGACTCTAAATTGTCGAGCTCTCCTTTTGGTTTTAAGTTTCCAAAATAAGTATTAGGAAACGCTAACAAAATGTGCAAGTGTTTTGAAAAGTATAGATAATTTAAAAAGATTAAAATACCTATGATGTGCAGCCACCAAGCAGAGCGTTCGATTATATGAATGGTACCTTCAGAAAAACCGCTAAACCAATGTGCTATAAATTGACTTACAAGGTTACCTGAATTCATTTCCTGAAAAGGAATATCTGTTGCATTCATTGTAAGAAATAAACACATTAATACAACTTCAAAATATAAAATGATATTGCCGTCGTTTTCAGGCCAACCCTTCATTTCGGCACTCATAAAACGTTTTAGTTTTATAATGTTTCTTCTAAGCCAAAATACAATCACCGCTAATAAGACTAATACGGCAAGTACCTCAAACGAGGCTATAAACACCCCGTAAAGCGTTTCGCCCAAAACACCTAAAAAAATACGATGCGTTCCGAAAAGTCCATCTATTATAATTTCTAAAACCTCAAGATTTATAATTACAAAACCAACATAAACAATGATATGCATTATTCCGGCTACAGGTCGTACAACCATTTTACTTTGACCTAAAGCAATACGAGCCATGTTATTGAAACGCTGTTTTTTATGGTCACTAACATCCACATCGCGACCTAATTTGATATTTCGGATAAGTTTTTTAACGTTGTTTCCAAAATAGCCAAGCCCTAAAAGGAGCGCAATTGCAAATAAAATATTGGGTAAATACTGCATTATATATTAATTATCGGATTCTTGAACCTCATTTCCTTGCGCATCATATTGTTTAGCTCTCTTTCCGAATAAAGAAAAATGCACATAACGTTTGGGGTTGAGTTTCATATCTTCAAGAAGCTGTTCCAATTGCAAAGATGCACCTTGTAAATTATCGTACAAGTTATCGTCTTTTAGCAATTTACCTACCGATCCTTCACCGCGTTCCAGGGAGGAAATGATGGCATTCATGGCAACTAATGTACTGTCTAGATTATTGATTGTCTTAGAAATTTGGACGTTTTGTAAATCTTCAGACAGTAGTTTTAAATTTTCACTAGTGGTCCCAAAATTATCAACCAACAATGTGATTTTATCGTCATTTTGTCGAACTACTGATTGAATTGATTCTGATAAAGCTCTAAAAGACTTTAAGGTAGTGTTTAATTCAGCGATGGTTTGTTTAATTCCTCTTTCAGAATTATCAGATATTAATTCATTTAAATTTACAAATAACGTATCTGCCGACCTAATTGAGCTATCCAAATCGGAACTCAGGCCCGTAAAATTTTGTTTTAATGACGTTATTAAGCCTGGTTGTATTTCCGATTCAAGAATGTCGCCATCCTTGGCATAATCATAATCGTTTGCCGTAATAACGGCTAATGCATTGCCACCCATTAAACCAGTTTCATAAAGTCTAATAATACTGTTTTTAGAAAATTGTAATTTCGGATCGACAGTAAAGGCAACCCGTGTTTTACCGGTTTCAAACATATACTTTATTTCGGTAACCTTACCTACACTATTTCCTTTTATGGTTACTGATGAGGCAGTGCTTAACGCATTGTAATCAAATTCGGTGTAGTAAGTGTTTGAAGATGAAAATAAATCTTCACCTTTTAAAAAGCTGAATAAATATATGAAAAGAAAAATACCTGAAATTACCAGAATGGCGGCTTTAATTTCTCGTGAGATTTTCAATGTTGATTATTTTTTAATGATTTGAGACAAATTTAGGAATAAAATAATAAAGAATCTTTAATTTAAAGTTGATTTTAAAGCTTCGTCCAAACTCATCTGATTACCGTCTTTAAATGCTACAATAAATGCTGATTTATAACCTTTTGAATGTGCTATCTTTAATAACTTTTCAGCATCTGAATGCTCGATTGCTGTGCCGTAATAATACTTGTATAAGTTTCCTATTTTATCTTTACTAATTTTATCGAGCCCTTTAAAATTATAAGGTTTGATGTCTAAATTTTTTGAGCTCGCCGCTATTTGAACTTTAAATTCTATACCGCTATTGGCAGCAATTCTCTCTTTCGTTACTTCTTTAGCCTTTTGTATGCTATTTGAAATATTGGTGCCAACGTTAATGTCTAGGGTTTTCTTATACTCTAATAACGCTGTTTCTAAAGCCTTGGCCATTTCACTTTGACCTTTTTTACTATTTAGGTAAGCGCCTTCACTTTTTGCCGTTAGAAAGCCTAGTTCTACCAAAACACTTGGCATATAAGTATTATGCATAACCCATAAACTTGCTTGTTTAATACCACGGCTATTGCGTTTTAATTTTTGTGAAAAATTGTCTTCTATTAATCTAGCCAAGAGTACACTTTGGTCCATGTATTCTTCTTGCATCAATGCCAATCCAATAGTAGATTCAGGATTGTTAGGGTTAAAACCATCATAATGACTTTCGTAATCTTCCTCAAGAAAAATTACTTGATTTTCTTTTTTAGCGACATCAAAATTCCGCTCATTATTAGCAATTCCAAGTACGAATGTTTCGGTGCCGTGTGCTGAAGAATGGTGAGAATTACAATGAATGGATACGAATAAATCGGCATCGGCTTTATTGGCAATATTGGCGCGCTCATGTAATTTTAAAAATACATCGGTAGTTCGCGTGTAAATAACTTTGATATTTGGATTCTTTTCAAGGGCTTTTCCCAGCAAAAGTGTCACATTCAATGCTATATCTTTTTCCTTGTATCCAGAACCAGGACTTCCTAAATTTCCGGGATCATGACCACCATGTCCGGCATCTAATACTACTATAAATGGCGCTTGACTATTTTGAGCATCTATTGATGTTGTTAAAAAAAAGGTAAAAGCAAATACCCAAAGTACTACAAAAGGTTTATTCGACGTTTTCATTGCTGTTATAACGGTAAAACTCACGGTTTATTAATATTTAATAATAATTGTATTATTGCACTTCACACAAAAAAATATATGTAATTTTGACTGTTCAAAAACCAAGCCAAGCTTACACAAAAATACATTATTAGCGTTGCAGATTAATAGCTATAAAATACTTTTTTTTCTAAGTTTTACAGTGCTTATCAACACTTTTGGCTTTGGGCAGGAGATACCTAAGAAATCCAAAGTTATCACACCAGTTACCACAACAGACACGGTTAACGTGGTGGTAGATTCTCTCGTAAAACTCCCGGTAAATTTAAAAGAAACCGATTCAGTAAAAACCGATAGTATCCAAAAAAAGAAAGGCTTACTTGAAGATATTGTTAAATATAAGGCTACCGATCGGGTATCAATAAACCAAAAAGAACAGAAAATATATTTGTATAATGAAGCAGAAGTATTCTATCAAGATTTAGAAATTACTGCAGGAATTATTGTTATAGATTATACAGTTAACACTGTTTATGCTGGTAGAATTAAGGATTCAACTGGTTATTCTCAAGCGCCAGTTTTTAAACAAGGCAATAATATTATAGAACCCGATTCAATAATTTTTAATACCAAAACACAAAAAGCAGTTGTCTTTAATTCTAAAACAGAACAAAGTGGCGGCACTATTATTTCAGAAATTACCAAAAAAGAAAACGATTCGGTTTTCTTTGTAAAAAACGGAAAGTTTACAACCTCTGAAAATTTAGATGATCCCGAATACTATTTTTTAATGCGTAAGGCCAAACTGGTTCCTAATAAAAAAGTAATTACTGGACTAACCAATATGTATATTTATGATGTACCTACACCAATAGGGTTACCATTTGCATTTTTTCCTATGACAAAAACCCAAACCTCCGGGGTTATTTTCCCTTCCTTTGGTCAAGATTCTGGAAATGATAGGGGTTATTTTTTACAAAATGGTGGTTATTATTTTGCGATTAGCGATTTTGTAGATTTAGCTGTTTTGGGTGATTATTATACCAACGGTAGTTATGGCATGCGTTTAGAAAGTAATTATGCCTTGCGCTATAAGTTTAGAGGTAACATGAGCTTTAGGTACGAGAACTTGTTGAATAGTGAACGTGGTTTTCCAGATTTTGCGCAAAATACTATTTATAACATTCGTTGGTCGCATAATCAAGACCAAAAGTCTAATCCTAGTTCTAGATTTTCCGCATCTGTAAATTTAGGTAGCAGCCAGTTTTACCGACAGTCTATCAACCAGTTAAACAATTCAAACTTTCAGAATAATACGCTTGCATCGTCAGTGTCCTATTCCAAAACCTTTCAAGGTGAACCACAGGTGAATTTAAGTTTAACAGCTACCCATTCTCAAAACACTAATACAGAAAGAATCGATTTAACCTTACCAACGCTTCAGGCAAGTGTCACCCGAATTTATCCTTTTGAGCCAAAAGAAGGTCCAAAAAAAGGTATTATTCAAAATATAAACTTTCAATATAATGTAAGAGGTGAAAACAGAATTCAAACAACTGATTCTTTGTTTTTTAAACCTGAAATGTTTGATAATGCACGAATCGGTATGAGGCATTCTATTCCACTTACTACTAACTTTAAGGTTTTTAAGCATTTTAGTATGAGTGCTAGCACAAATTTTGAGGAAACTTGGACACTTAATACCATAGATCGATTTTACGATACCACCAACCAAGAAGTGGTAACAAGAGATGTAAATGGTTTTGATAGTTTTAGAACCTATAATTTTACCACTAGTGTTGGAACCACCATATATGGTTTATTCGACTTTACTAAGAAAAATAAAGACGCAAAAATACAAGCCATACGGCATGTTATGAGACCAGAATTGTCGTACAGTATTAATCCTGCCTTCGATCAATATTACGAAGAAATTGTAATTAGTGCTGATGGCTTAACGACTACAGAGTTTAGCCGCTTTGAAGGCTCTTTATTTGGCGCACCTGATAACAGATTTTCAAGTTCGATAGGTTTTTCACTTGGAAACAATTTTGAAGCTAAAGTTAAAGACAAGGATTCAACCAAAACTGAGCCTAAAAAAATCATATTATTGAATAATTTAAATTTAAACACTTCTTATGACATGGCGGCAGACTCACTCAATCTTGCGCCAGTTCGAGTTACTGGTGGTTTGCAAATTCTAAATAAGAAAATGAATATCAACTTCGGAATGGTTTTAGATCCCTATGCCTTAGATAACAATAACCAAAGAGTTAATGTGTTTAATGTTAATAATGGTGGTAGTTTGTTCCGAATGACTTCTGCAAATGTCAACATGAGTTACTCTTTATCAAGTAAGGATTTCTCGGGTGTCGAACGCCCTGATAATGCGCGCGCTATGGAAGATAACTTGCGTAGCGGTGGACGCGCTGATGATCTCTTCGGACAGCCCGAAGACTTTGCAGACCGGCGTTTAACCGATGATGACAATAAAGAAGAAAAAGAACCTGACGAATTTTATAATTACAACATACCATGGTCATTGCGTTTTGCTTACGCTGTAAATTACAATAACAACCAACGACAAAGTCAAATTGCATCGCACTCTTTAATGTTTTCTGGTGATGTTGATTTGTCACCACGATGGACCGTTGGCTTGTCTTCAGGCTATGATTTTTTAAACAATGATTTTACCTTTACACAAATTCGATTTGAACGCGATTTATTAAGTTGGCGTATGAATTTTTCATGGATTCCGATTGGTACCAGAACTTCTTGGAACTTTTTTATAGGAATTAAATCAAGTATGCTTAAAGACCTTAAATATGATCAACGTCGTCAACCCGATTTGCGTTTCTAATACTATATATTATGAAGACAATAATTAAAACTCAACACGCTCCAGAACCTATTGGTCCGTATAATCAAGCCGTTTTATATGATAATACGCTTTATACCTCTGGACAAATTGCTATTGATCCAAAAACAAATCAATTAGTTATTGATACTATTGAAAATGAAACCGCGATGGTAATGGAAAATTTAAGGGCGGTTTTAAAAGCAGCGGAAATGACATTTGAAAATGTGGTGAAAGCGTCTATATTTATCAGTGACATGAACAACTTTTCAAAAATTAATGCTGTTTACGCTTCTTTTTTTAAGGATGAAACTGCTCCTGCTAGAGAAACTGTAGAAGTGGCTAATTTGCCTAAATTTGTAAATGTAGAAATAAGTGTGATTGCCATTAAATAATCGTTTCACCTTAAGGCCATTGTTATGCGCATAGAAAATGATATCAAACTAGGGTTTAAGGACGTTATGATACGTCCCAAACGCTCAACACTTAAAAGTAGATCCCAAGTTACTTTAGTTAGAGATTTTTCTTTTGTAAACAGCAAAGATGGTTGGAATGGCGTACCAATTATGGCTGCCAATATGGATACAGTTGGCACCTTTGAAATGGCAAAAGCGCTTTCTAAGCACCATCTCTTTACTGCTATCCACAAACATTACGATTTACAACAGTGGCAAGACTTTTTTAACTCTAGCCCAAAAGATATTGTAAACGCAATAGCTGTTAGTACCGGAACTGGTAAAAAAGATACTCAAAGGCTTCATGATATTTTTAAACTCAATTCCGATTTAAAATTCATTTGTATTGATGTTGCCAATGGTTATTCACAGCATTTTGTAGATTTTGTAAAATCGATTCGAAAGCAGTTTCCTGATAAAACCATAATAGCCGGAAATGTGGTAACTGGTGAAATGACGGAAGAGCTTATTCTTTCTGGTGCGGATATTGTTAAAGTTGGAATTGGCCCTGGAAGTGTATGCACTACACGCGTTAAAACTGGTGTTGGCTATCCGCAGTTATCGGCTATTATTGAATGTGCTGATGCGGCGCACGGCTTGAGTGGTCAAATTATTAGTGATGGTGGTTGTTCCACACCTGGTGATGTTGCCAAAGCCTTTGGAGCTGGAGCCGATTTTGTAATGCTTGGAGGAATGTTGGCCGGTCATGACGAAAGTGGTGGCGATTTAGTAGAACGGAATGGAAAAAAATTCAAAAAATTCTACGGAATGAGTTCAACTACAGCCATGGAGAAACATGTTGGTGGTGTTGCTAATTATAGAGCCAGCGAAGGAAAAACGGTGGAGGTGCCTTATCGTGGAGAAGTAACATCAACTGTTAATGATATCTTGGGTGGACTGCGAAGCACCTGTACTTACGTTGGTGCATTAAGACTAAAAGAGTTGACAAAGCGCACTACCTTTATTAGAGTTGCTGAGCAGGAAAATAATGTGTTTAATTAAACTGCTTTAATTAGTAATCCAGCACTTGAAGGATTGGTAGCTAAAGGAACATTGTGAACATCACACAATCGCATTAACATTAGAATATCTGGTTCATGTGGGTGTTTATCTAGTGGATCTCTAAAAAATATCACCATATTGCATTTGCCTTCGGCCACCCGTGCTGCAATTTGCGCATCACCACCTTTTGGACCCGATAATAATGCAGTTACTTCAAAACCAGCTGCTCTTACCTTTTCGCCTGTTGTTCCTGTAGAAACGAGTTGAACGCGTTTTTGATCTAAAATACTTCTGTTTTCATTTAAAAACTGAACCATTTCAGCTTTTTTACCGTCATGAGCGATAATTGCAATTTCCATTAATGTAGCTGATTACTGTGGTAATTAACCAAACCTTCAATGGGTCGTCTAATAAAATTACCAACCTTAAAGCCATACTCTGCCGCTACTTCTCTAATTTCATCTTGGGCGAAATAAGCGATTGAGCCTGCAAAATGCACTGGACAGGTTTTGAGTTCTTCTTTAAATTGTAAAATCATGTTTTCAGTAAAGAGCTTAAAACCAGTTTTTATTAAATCCTTCATATAGGCGGCATCCTTATTTAAAAACATAAATTCAGCAAAATTGGCTAAATAAGCATTAGGATTGGGTTGTTTGTAGAGGTTATATTTTATAAAATCGGCATCGAGATTGTATTTGTGCTCAAATGAAATTTTGATGGTTTCAGGCATTTTATTAAAATAGTAATCACGGATGAGTTGTTTTCCATAATAATTACCGCTTGCTTCGTCCATTAAGGTGTAGCCCAAACTTTTCACGCGTTGGTGTAACTTATCGCCGTCAAAATAGCTGCAATTACTACCAGTACCCATAATACAAACAACGGCTGCTTCATCTGGACTATTTATACTGGCTCTTACTGCCGCCATGGTATCTTCTTGAACATCGACAAGTGCATTGGGAAACAGGCTTTCAAGAACACCTTTTAGAGCTAACCTTGGTTTTTCGGTACCACAGCCAGCACCGTAAAAATAGACATGCTTCACGTCTTTAGCCAAGGCTATAAGTTCCTCACTTTTAGAAACAATTTTATGAAGTTTTTTTTCGCTTAAAATTGCAGGATTTAGACCTTTTGTTCTAATTTTTTCTTGCAATTGTTTGCCGCTGCCATCCATTGCAATCCAGTCGCATTTGGTCGATCCGCCATCAGTAATTAAAATCATAGTTGTGCTATAAGAAAAATTCCGCAATGAAAACTATGCATTACGGAATTTATATTTAATAATCTAAATTAAAGTGAATTGATATGTTGTGCTAAATCTACCATTTTATTGGAAAATCCAAACTCATTGTCATACCATGATACTACCTTAAAGAATTTAGAATTTAACTCAATTCCTGCATCAGCATCAAAAATACTAGTTCTTGGATCACTCATAAAATCTTGAGACACCACCAAATCTTCAGTATATCCTAAAACACCTTTCATTTCTCCTTCGGAAGCTGCTTTAAATACTTTTTTAATAGCATCGTAGGAAGTTTCTTTTTCTAATTTTACAGTTAAATCAACTACTGAAACGTTAGCTGTTGGTACTCTAAACGCCATCCCTGTAAGTTTTCCGTTTAAACTTGGAATTACTTTACCTACTGCTTTGGCGGCACCTGTAGAGGCAGGAATAATATTTAGAAGCGCACTTCTACCACCTCTAAAATCTTTTCTAGATGGACCATCAACAGTTAATTGGGTTGCAGTTGTAGCGTGAATTGTGGTCATTAAAGCTTCTTCAATTCCGAAGTTATCGTTTAATACCTTAGCAATTGGCGCTAAGCAATTAGTAGTACAAGAAGCATTTGATACAATTGTTTGTGAAGCCTTAGCTTCTTTATGGTTTACGCCCATTACAAACATTGGCGCATCGGCACTTGGTGCAGAAATTACTACCTTTTTAGCACCTGCATCAATATGGTACTGTGCGGTTGCTAAAGTGGTGAAAATTCCAGTACATTCTGCAACTACATCGGCATTAACATCGTTCCACTTTAAATTTTTAGGATCACGCTCTGCAGTTATTCGAATAGTTTTACCATTCACTACTAAATGGCCACCTTTAACTTCAACTGTTCCGTTAAATTTACCGTGAACTGAATCATATTTTAATAAGTAAGCTAAATGATCAGGGTCTAACAAATCGTTTATTCCTACTACTTCAACGTCATTGCGTTCCATCGCGGTTCTTAATACTAATCTTCCTATTCTTCCAAATCCGTTGATTCCTAATTTTAAATGTGACATGTTTTTAAGTTTTATTGTCTGTTAATAATATAAATATGATACTATACTCAGATCTTAAATTGTTAAGATATCTGATACTCGTAATAATTCTAAATCTATTTTTGATTGTCCTTTAATGGCCTTTTCTAAAGGCGTAAGCGTCATTTGGTCTTTAATTAAACCAACCATGTATTTGTTTTTACCTTCTAGTAAGCTCTCCACGGCCTTTACGCCCATTCTGCTGGCTAATACACGATCAAAACAAGATGGAGATCCGCCTCGTTGCATATGGCCTAAAACGGAAACGCGCACTTCATATTCCGTCATGTGTGCTTCAACGTAATCTTTTAATTCGAATACACTTTTTCCTATTTTATCGCCTTCAGCTACTATTACAATACTTGATGATTTGCCTGATTGCTTGCTGCGTCTTAAAGATTCTAACAAACGATCTAAACCTAAATCTTCTTCAGGGATTAAAATTTCCTCTGCGCCAGCACCAACACCAACATTTAAAGCAATATGACCAGCATCTCTTCCCATTACTTCCACAAAAAATAAGCGGTTGTGTGAACTGGCTGTGTCTCTAATTTTATCGATTACATCAACCACTGTATTGCAAGCAGTATCAAAACCTAAGGTGTGCGTTGTTCCAAATATATCGTTATCGATAGTGCCGGGAATTCCAATTACATGGTAATCAAACTCATCGCTAAATATCATTGCCCCGGTAAAACTACCATCACCACCTATCACTACCAAGGCATCAATTCCAGCTTTGGTAAGTTGTTCATGTGCTTTTTTTCTGCCTTCGTAAGTTCTAAAGTCCTTAGATCGCGCTGATTTAAGAATAGTACCACCTTTGTTAATAATGCCCTTCACACTTCTAGCATTTAATAAAATGAAATCACCTTCAATCATGCCTTCATAACCTCGATAAATTCCATAACATTCAATGTTGTGATAGACACAAGCACGAACCACCGATCTGATGGCGGCATTCATTCCAGGAGAATCTCCTCCAGAGGTCATCACCCCTATTTTTTTAATGGTTTTACTCATAAACTTATTTCTAATAATAGTAAAATTAAGAAACTAAACTTAGAAAAAATTGACATTTATCATTTATTTCCTCCTTAATAATTATTCAAACGTTTTCGTTGATAACTATTTACAAAAAATAAAGATAATTCATAACATTACCGCTCTTTTTTGCTGGTGTCAGCTGATTTCATACTTATGAAATCGGGTAAGTTGTCATCTTTTTTTTCGGAAGTTGATTTGGTGGTATCTGTTAGAGGTAATTTTGTTTTGCCTTTAAATATGATTCGAATCAATTCTTTAAAGGTATCAAATTCTACATTATACGAAATTCCCAAGCCTTGCGTGTAGCCAATGTCTTCACCAAAGTTTTGAATTTCATTTTGACGGTTGAAAACTTTTGCTCTTAAAGTGCCATCTTGATTCAATAAAAAGTCTATTTGAACATCACCTGCAATTACCGTTTCGCTTGCCCCTCCAATAGGTACACCAACCTTACCATCTAAATACACCCTATCCGAAATTTTTGTTTGCAAGGTTACACCAAACCTATCGTCTGTTTGTAAATCTGGGCCATCGGCACCCATTTGGTAATTAAGCCCGAGATTAAAATTTCCATCTTGATTACCAATCAATGAACTAATAATCCCGTTGAGTCTTTCGGTAATGGTCCCTGTAATATTAAAATCGTTTACACCTTGTGCAAATCCGCCAGTAGCCAATAAATATAAAGCTTGCTTATCACGTTCTTCTTTGGATGATAATCTGTATTCTAATTCTGATTTAACCACCGAACTTGCGGATGGAAATGAGAAATCGAACTCTGGATTTGGCTGTTCTAATTTACCTGACAGATTTATTTCGAGATTAACTGGAATGGTTTGCGTAGTTGGATTATCTAATAGAATAGACGGGTTTGTATCCGTTCGATAGATAGCTTTTAAATCGATTCGGGCATCTAAAGGTTCACCATCCCATACAATGGTACCGCCTGGCTCAACATTAAATTCTTTTTGTACAAAAGCACCATATCTAAAATTGTAAATACCTTCAAATACAGAAAAATCGCCCCACATATTAAATTTTCCAGTGGTATTTATTTCGAATAATAAGTTACCCGAGCCGCGACCTTTTATGGTACTGCCCGATTCTTTATCGATAACAATTTCAATTAAAGCGTTTTGATTGACGTCCAAATCAAAATCCAGCTCGAGACCCGAAACCAATACATCTTCTCTAAATTCACCTAAAATGCGCGCTTGTTTTTCTTCAAGAGTTAAAAATTTTATGTAAGTATTGTCACCAAAGCTTGAAATGTCGTTAAGCGGTATATTGAAAACAGTTCCTCTAGCAGTACTACCATTTACGGCAATTACTAAGGCATTAGTTGGACCTGCAATTGTAGCGGTGCCAGCAATATATCCAGTACCGTAATAGAGTGATTCCTCTGTTTCTTCGGTGTTTAAAACTAGGAGTCTATCGGTATTCAAACGCAGATCTAACTTCCAATCGGTGAAATTAGTATGACTTATAGTGCCGTTTAAGAATCCATTTGAAAAGAAATCGGTATCGGTTAGGGCAACATTATCAAATATAAACTGTTGGCCTTTTAAAATAACTTTCGAATCAAAATCAAAACCATAATCAACATTTAAATAGGGAATTTTTAAGCCAGTTCTGTCCATATACAACTCACCGTCGATACTTGGGTTTGCCATTTCGCCGCTTATCACCGCACTCCCAGAAACCAAACCTCTAATATCACTTATAACCCCTTCGCCAAGCGGGTTTAGTGGATCTATTAAAAACTCATCAAAGTTTACAGCAACATTTAAACTTTTATTGTCTTTTCCAAAATTAATATTACCCTTTGCTTCAAGGGATTTAAGGTTATCATTCTGCAACAATACATCAACGGTATAGTTGGTTAAAGACTCATCGCCCATTATCAGTGCACTAAGTGTTCCCAATTGATGCTTGTTCACCTCAAGATTGGTCACCATTAAGTCTGAACTAGGTAAATAAACACCATCTAATTGGGTTAATCTTAAATAGCCATTTATATCGCCCTTGGCAGAAAGACTGTCAATATTGGGCGTTATTTTCTCTAAACTAATCTCGTTAAAACTCAAGGTTAAATCTTTATATGTCGAGTCTCGTATCCTACCATAAAGAGACATTTCTTCGTCTTCATGATTGATAACTATTTGATTGATATTGAAATTTTTAAGGTCCTTGTCAAAAACTATTTTATTAGTTAAGTCGTTGTTTTTGTTGATGTCCCATTTATAATTTTTGATATTCATATCAGATTTTTTCAGCCCAACTACAAAGTCGTTGTTATCATCTATGGTATAAAATAGATTAAGGTTGTAATTATCTACATTACCAATACCGCCCTTGAATTCTGTTCGGATAAACAAAGTATCTCTGGCAGTAACGTTGATCAGATTAAAGTCATAAAAATTATAAATATTGTTACTTAAAGAGTCTATTTTTATATATGTATTGTAGACTGGATTTGAATTATTGATGTTAAAGGAAATGTTTTCGGCATTATACTTTTCAGTATATCCAATAAAAGGCGCTTTAAAGATAAGCTTAAAGCGAGAGGCATCGGTTTCGATACGCCCTTTGATACTGGTATTTTCACTAAACTTAATATCTTTAAAAAATACGTTCACAATTTTATCGTGAATCGTAAAATCAAAATCTAAAAATTGTTCGTTCTTAATTTCGAAAGGTTGATAATTGGTATATATATGACCCAATGAATTTTGAACCAGCTTAGGTATATCGAGAAATTTAAAATCGCCAATAATATAACCTTCAACAATATCGGGTGAGTTTACAGCTAAGGTCCTTTTATTTTTTTCGAATTGTGAATTTATGACGAAATCCTCAAAATAATACAAATCGTTTTCGTTTGTATAAGTGGTATTTGTAATGTTTATAGTACCAAAAGCGTCATCAATAGAAGAACCACTGGCTGAAACTGAAATCTTTCCTTTAAATATTCCAATAGAATCTCTTGTTACAAAATTAAGTTCTTTGAGATTTGCATAAGAAACATCGGCGTTAAAGTTGTAGTTTTTTACTTCTTGTGAGAAATCGGCCAGACCATCAAAATCCAATTTAAAATTTTCATCATTTACCTTCAAAATACCGTTAAATATTCGGTCTCCTAACGATCCTGAAACATAAACATCGTTGTACTGATATTTGTTATAATTGAGTTCAAAAATAAAACCCTGAACTTTGGTTTTTAAATTATCTAACTTAAAGCCACGGCCATCTACATTTAAATTGAATGAGGTTGTTCCAAAAGTATTATCTTCAAGTAACACACCTAGATTAAAGTCGTTAAACACAAGCCTTCCTACATAAGAAGCATAGTCAATATCATCCACTTTAATTAATTTTAAATCAGATGAAATAAAGCCAATTTCGGTATTTATTTCGGTATTAGTTATTATAGTCGAAGTTGTTATATAGGCAGGACCGCGCATAGAAAAACGTCCAAGCTTGTTAAAAACTGTAGGTATAGCCTCGCCAAGCAGATTTGGAAAAATAGCTTTTAAATCATAATAGTTTGATGCTAAATTTCTGAAATTTGCATCCATTGAAAATAAATCTCTGTCGGAGCTAAATAGGTTTTTGAAAATTATATCCGCATCAATCCGTGTGTTGGTGGTAGAAGAATATTGTAAATTTTTTACGGTTAAATCATTTAAAGTACCACTTAATTCAACTGCTAACTTGGCTTGTTGTTCGGTGCCGAATTCATTATAAAATTTATTGAGTTCGTCAAGTCTAATTTCCGAATCTTTAAAATTCGCTGTTATTTGCACTTTATCCTCGAAAAATTGCAGGTCTTCACGCTCATAATCAAATCGTAAATTGCCTTTTAACATAGAATTTTCGGTTTTAATATTAAGATTCTTAAAATCCATATGATCTAGACCATACTCGAAATTTGTGGTCATGTTTTTAACCGAAACACCGCGTTTACTATTAAAACTTAGTGTATTTATTCTGGTAGATACATTGGGACCGTTTATTAAAAAGTTGGTTGCATTGATAAAAACATTATCTAGATTTAAAATATCTGTAGTTTCATCATTTTCATCGACCAATTTAAAATGACCGTTGTTGATTGAAATATCGCTTGAAGAAAACAAAAAATCACTTGGCTCCTTTCTTGGCTTGTTATCGTCAAACTTAGCCACAAAAACATCTAGATTGGTATTCTCTTCACCCTTATAGGTTACGATATTAAACTCAAGTGCTTCTAAATTTATATCACCAAAGTTAAGTTTCCCACTATATAGATTTTTAAAATTAACTATGGAAGCCTTGATGTCTCTAACGAAAATAAGCGTGTCTTGTTTATAATCTTCAATATAAACATCTTTTAAGCTAACATCGCCATTAAAGCGCAAAGCCACCTTATCGATATTGATATTAGTTTTATATTGTTCATTAATTTTCTTAGTAGCGTAATTTCCCAGACTTGTTTGAACAAATGGAATGGCTAAAACCAGCATTAAAATAATGAAGAGAAGCAGCACAATTGCCACGAGCTTATACAATATTTTAAAAGCGCGTTTTATGATAGGAAATAATGTATTAAATGTTACTTAAAATTTTAAATTTGCACATTGGCTATTAAGTAAGCCAATATAGGCAATTGATGCTTCAAAATTAACAATTATTGTGCCTAAAAGCACCTAATGAATTCACAAAAAATATATATACTGGCTATTGAATCTTCTTGTGATGATACAGCTGCTGCCGTGCTTTGCAATAACGTGGTATTGAGCAATGTTATTGCAGGTCAAAAAGTACATGCCGAATACGGTGGTGTGGTTCCAGAACTTGCATCTAGAGCGCACCAACAGAATATTGTCCCGGTGGTGCACCAGGCCATTTTAAAGGCTGGAATCGGTAAAAAAGATTTAAATGCCATTGCTTTTACCCGTGGTCCTGGTTTAATGGGGTCGCTCTTGGTTGGAACCTCTTTTGCCAAATCTTTATCGCTGGGTTTAAATATTCCACTTATTGAAGTAAACCACATGCAAGCGCACATTTTAGCTCATTACATAAAAGAAGATGGTTTTAATATGCCACCATTTCCGTTTTTAGCCATGACCATTTCAGGCGGTCATACGCAAATTGTGCGGGTCGATTCATATTTTGATATGACGGTTTTAGGCGAAACCATTGACGATGCCGTTGGTGAAGCTTTTGATAAAAGTGGTAAAATAATAGGACTTGGTTATCCCGCAGGTCCGCAAATTGATAAACTGGCGCAACAAGGAAATCCTAAGGCCTTTAAATTTACCAAACCGAAAGTTGATGGACTTAATTTTAGCTTCTCAGGTTTAAAAACAGCTATTCTTTATTTTATTCAAAAGGAAACCAAACAGAATCCTGATTTTATAGCTCAGCATCTTAACGATATTTGCGCCTCCATTCAATATACCATTATTCAAATTTTGATGGATAAGTTAAAGTTGGCCGTGAAACAAACCGGTATTACACATATTGCTATTGGTGGTGGTGTTTCGGCAAATTCCGGTATTAGAAAAGCCTTAAAAGATGGCGAACAAAAATACGGTTGGACCACCTACGTCCCAAAATTTGAATACACTACGGATAATGCCGCGATGATAGGTATTGTGGGTTATCTTAAATTTCAGGAAGGCAATTTCAGCAATCAAAATGTGATGGCTAGTTCACGATTGAAGATATAATTCGATTTTTGTTAAAAGCTCTGTTAATAACCAATACGCGTTTTATGAATATTCAAACATTTTTTTTGTTGTTTTGTTCAAACCCAAAACTTTAAAATATGAGATTAATATTACCTACCCTTCTACTTTGTACCATCGGCGCTTGGTCGCAAAATTTAATCGAGACAGAAATTGATTCTATTGCTTCAGTAGAACAAGCGCAAACCTTTACAAAAACCTATAAAACAGCTTCTGTAATTACCTTCAACAAAGAAAAACACAACACAGCCCTCGCCAACGAATTGTTTGAAAAAGGATTAGGGAGTAAAAAGGTGTATGAAAACAACGTTGAAAAAATAATCTATAAAATCGTAGACCGTTACGATGTACCCTATTACCGTGTGAGTTACATTTATTTTGACGGAACAAAGCTTTCTTATCAAGACATTGAAAACAAGCGCCAATCCATTATCAATCAATATAAATCTGGTATTCCTTTTGCCGATTTGGCTAATCAATATTCAATGGATCAAAATGCGAAACGCGGTGGCGATTTGGGTTGGATTACCCATGGCGAAGTGGTGCAAGAATTTGAAGATGCCATTATTAACAATAATGATATCAACAGTATTTACACCATAGATTTACCCGAGCGCAACTGGTATTATGTAATTTTGCAAACTCATGCGCCTAAAATGATAGAGGAAATTAAGGTGCTTAAATATTCGCAAGCAACTAGATAATGCAACTGTTTTATAATCCAGATTTAACAAAAGATTCGAAGCTCATATCCTTTTCTAAAGAGGAAAGTCAACACATCGTTAAAGTATTGCGAAAACGGTCTGGTGATTTGCTTGAAATCACTGATGGTAAAGGCTGGTTATTTTCTGCTGAAATTGTGAGCGACCATATAAAAAGTTGTACTGCTAAAATTGTAAACGCAACATTTTTTGAACCCGCTAAATTCAAAATCCACTTGGCTGTTGCACCAACCAAAATGAACGATCGTTTTGAATGGTTTTTAGAAAAAGCTACTGAAATTGGCATCACCTCAATAACGCCAATTTTGTGCGACAATAGTGAAAGACGCGTAATAAAATCTGAACGGTTCGAGAAAATACTTCAGTCGGCGATGAAACAATCGCTTCAGTATTATTTGCCCGAATTAAAACCACTCACCAATTTTGTGGAATTTATTTCACAACCACCCAAACATCAATGTTTTATAGCACACTGTGAAAACAGTAGTAAACAATCTTTGAAATCACAATTTAAACCCAATCAAGAAGTCACCCTTTTGATTGGCCCTGAAGGTGATTTTTCTGTTAAAGAAATTGAAATGGCAATTCAAAATAAGTATATTCCAGTAACTTTGGGAAACACAAGATTACGCACAGAAACCGCTGCAATTGTAGCCTGTCACACACTAGTATTAATGAGTGAATCATAAAAATGAAATCAACCTTAACTGTATTTCCTAGGCTTTTAATCATGCTGCTAATGGTGAGTTTCGCAAGTACTTTAAGTGCCCAAGATTTAGCTGTTTTAAAATATAAAGGTGGTGGCGACTGGTACAGCAATCCTACGGCTGTTCCAAATCTTATAAAATTCTGTAATGCCAATATTAATACCACGATGAATTTAAAACCAGAGGTTGTAGAGCCCAATAGTACTGATATTTTTCAGTATCCTTTGCTACACATGACTGGTCACGGCAATGTGTTTTTTAGTGACGACGATATTGAAAATCTCAGAAATTATTTAGTGTCAGGAGGTTTTTTGCATATTGATGATAATTATGGTATGGAACCTTATGTTACTAAGGAAATTGAAAAATTATTTCCGAATAACGAACTTATCGAATTGCCAACAAACCATCCGATTTTTAATCAGGCTTTTAATTTCCCAAATGGCTTGCCGAAAATCCATGAACACGATGGGCTGCCTCCTAAAGCTTTAGGTATTTTTTATGAAGGGAGACTAGTTTTGTTGTTTACTTTACAATCCGATTTAGGTGATGGTTGGGAAGATCCAGATGTGCATAACGATCCGCAGGATGTTCGTGAAAAGGCGCTTAAAATGGGCGCAAATATTGTAAAGTATGCTTTTGAAAATTGACAGTATGCAATTATCGCATGAGCAAAACAATTTCAAAAAACAGCAATTTCCAATTATTTTATTGTGCGACAATGTAACCAACGCACCCAATATTGGTAGCTTGTTTCGTATAGCTGACGCCTTTGGTGTTGAAGAGCTTATCTTTTGTGGCGAACATATTCCTATCGGAAGACGCATGACCAAAACGTCCCGTTCTACAGAAAATTATATGAAATACCGTGTTGAAAGCGATGCACTTTCTGTAGTTGAGGAATTCAAAAATTTAAATTATATCATTGTAAGTCTTGAAATTTCAGAGCAAAGCCTTCCACTACACCAATTCAACTTTAAACTTGATAAGCCAATTATTTTGATTGTAGGTCATGAGAATTTTGGGATTTCAGAATTAATGTTAAAAGCTTCTAACGCTGTGCTTCATATTAACATGTATGGACATAACAGTAGTATGAACGTGGTACAAGCGACGGGAATTGCACTTTATGAAATCACTAACCAACTTTCGAGAAAATAGCGTTACTGTAATTTCATTTTGAAGTCGCTACTAGTTCAAAAAGAATAAATATATTTATGGCATGAATTCAAACACTATTTCAAAAGGCATTCTAAAAGCAGTTAGTGTTATTGTTGGCATTTTGCTTTTGTGTTATACCTTGTATTTATTGCGATCGGTGATAGCTTATATTTTAATTGCAATGGTTATCTCTTTAATGTTAAGACCACTAGTGCTGTTTCTTAGAACACGCTTAAGACTTAACCATACCGTTTCAGCTATTGTGGCTATGTTGTCTTTTTTGGTGATTATCATCGGACTTATTAGCTTATTTATTCCCTTAGTACTTGAACAAAGTGAAAATCTTGCACTGCTTGATATTAACGAACTCCAACAAAACTTCAAGTCACTTTATGAAGAAGCTATCAATTATCTTAGTTTACATCAAATCGATATAAGCCAATCTTTAAATGAATATGGATTTTTGTCAAAAATTAATGTTGGCATTATTCCAGAGATGCTTAATGGCTTTATAGGTGGCTTAGGTAGTTTTAGTATTGGTTTATTTTCTGTGTTGTTTATTTTATTCTTTTTTTTAAAAGATAGCAAATTGTTTGAGCAAGGTGTTTTAACCTTTGTGCCTAATTCTAAATCGGCCGGAACTAGTAATTCAATTTTGAAAATTAAAGGATTGTTATCACGATATTTTACTGGTTTATTGTTGCAAATCACCATATTATTTGTTGTTTATACCGTAGTTTTACTCATTTTTGGTATTAGTAATGCGGTGGTGATTGCATTTTTATGTGCATTGCTAAATCTTATTCCATACGTAGGTCCGATTATAAGTGCGGTTTTATTGGTGCTTTTGAGTATGAGTAGTAATTTAGGTGAGAGTTTTAGGGAAGTGATTCTGCCAAAAACCATTTATGTGATGATTGGTTTTGGCATTGCACAATTAGTTGATAATTTCTTTAGTCAGCCCTTCATTTTTTCAAAAAGTGTCAAATCACATCCTTTAGAAATTTTCTTAATTATTATAATAGGAGGAATTCTATTTGGCATTTTAGGAATGATTTTAGCTGTGCCTACCTATACCGCTTTAAAGGTTATTTTAAAAGAGTTTTTGTCCCAATATAGCGTGATTCAAAAACTTACTAAAAACGTTTAGGCTATTGAATTCAAGAATTTTAAGTAAAGAAATACAGGGATTTATAGAAGCCCATCTTCAAAGTAACACATCTGAACTCGCTTTAAAACAGTCTGAATTTTTTGACGTCTCCATCGCCGAAATCATAGAACAAATTGAATCTAAAAAGCGCTGCGAACACAAACTTCCAAGTTGGTTTCACACCTCAAATATTTACTACCCCAATAAGCTCAACATTGAACAAACTTCGTCTGAACTAACGGCAAACTACAAAGCCAATTTAGTAGTTGGAAAAACTATTGTAGACATTACAGGTGGCTTTGGCGTTGACGCATTCGCATTCGCCAAACATTTTGATACTGTTATTCACTGTGAATTAAACGAATCCTTGCACGAGATTGCTAGTCATAATTTCGAGGTTTTAAAGATCAAAAACATCAAAACGCTTTGTGGTGATGGTATGGAATTATTAGCAAGTTTAGACCAGAAATTCGACTGTATTTATATCGATCCATCACGCCGTAACGAACATAAAGGCAAAGTTTTTATGCTAAGCGATTGCCTGCCAAATGTGCCAGAATATCTTGAAACTTTGTTTAACTACTCAAAAAATATTCTGATAAAAACCGCACCTCTATTAGACATAAGTATGGGTCTTTCAGAATTAACTTTTGTAAAGCGTCTTTATATTGTAGCCGTAAATAATGAAGTGAAAGAATTGTTATGGCATTTGGAGTTCAGTTGGCAAAGGCCATTGAAAATTGAAACCATCAACATAAAATCTTATACTACTGAAACTTTCAGTTTTATTCTTGAAGATGAACAATACATTGATGTAAGCCTTAGCGAACCACTCACCTATCTGTACGAACCAAACGCAGCTATTATGAAATCTGGTGCATTCAAAACTATTGCAAAAGCGTTTAATGTAAAAAAGCTGCATCAACATTCACATTTGTATACTTCTAACGATTTAATTGACTTTCCCGGAAGAGTGTTTCAGGTTTCACAGAGCTTGGGATTCAGCAAAAAGAATTTGAGATCCTTAAATATTACTAAGGCCAATATTGCCACTCGAAACTTTCCTATGTCCGTACAAGCATTGCGCACCAATTTCAGATTACTTGATGGCGGTGAGGTTTATATATTTTTCACCACAATAAATTCAAATCAAAAATGGATAATAGTTTGTGAAAAAGTATCCTAATATTTAACTATTTCGTTTGCTTGTTTACCTTTGTCTAAACTAAAAAACACTATGTTAAAAGCAGTTTTATTTGATATGGATGGCGTAATAGTTGACACGGAACCCTTACACCACAAGGCATATTACACCATGTTTCAGGAATTCGATTTGGATGTTAGTGACGAACTTTACCAATCGTTCACTGGACAATCTACTAAAAACATTTGCAAAAGAATATGCAAACATTTTGACTTAACCGAAAATCCGCTAAAACTAGAATTAAGTAAGCGACACCATTTTAATGATTTATTTGATACGGACGAGAGTTTACAATTACTAGACGGTGTTTTAGACCTGATCAAAGACTATCATAGTAACGATGTGACTTTGGTGCTCGCATCATCGGCCTCAATGGGTACTATTGAGCGTGTGTTTAATCGTTTTGATTTAAATCAGTATTTCGTTGCCAAATTAAGTGGTGCCGATTTAAAAGATTCGAAGCCACATCCTGAAATATTTCTTAAAGCAGCTCAAGCTTCGGGCAACATCCCTAATCATTGTATGGTAATTGAAGATTCTACTAATGGAATTCAAGCAGCGAAATCAGCGGGTATATTTTGTATTGGTTATGATAGCCACCATTCAAAAAATCAGGACTATTCAAAAGCCGATTTGGTAGTTAACAATTTTCAGGAAATAAAATTTGATGCTGTAAAGAATTTAGTTTAGTAAACCAGCTATTCGTGTATTACTAAAAACGGAATATCCGTATGGTAACTAATAGTTTCTACTTTTGGTCTAAATAAAATGCGTTGAAAATAGTTCTGGTTTTTGGCTACCATGATTATCATGTCAATAGCTCTACTGTCAGTAAAACACTGCACGGCTTCTTCTATGTGATCGCTTTTTAAGAAATGAAACGAGTGTTCGAAATCTTTAAAGTAATTGGCTAAGATCACTTTGTTATGCTCTTGATTATCATTGAGTACAGGATCTTTTTTCTTGCTTATATGTAAGAATCTAATTGCTGCATTTTTACTTAAAATCACTTCACTTAAGCCGCCAAGCGTTTGCGATGGATGTTCCATAGAAAAATCAGTTGGAAAAGCAATTTCTTTTGGTGGTACATATTTGGCATTTTCTGGTACTGCCAAAGTTGTGCATTTAACTTTAGTGATGACATCGGCGGTATTGCTTCCAACGATAAGCTTTTTTAAACCTTCAGCTCCTTTTGTTCCCATCACAATTACATCGACATTTAAATCGGTAACGTGTTGTCTTATGGAATCAATAAATAAATTATGATCGGTAAGTGTAAAAAATTGATGCTTTTTGTTGAGTGGTAAACTGTGTATTTTAGAAATAATACTCTTAAGTTTTACTTCCGCTGGTTTAACAAACGTTTCTTCAATTATATTTTGATCAATTATATAAGGTTTATCTATGGCTACAAGATTACTTAATTTATTAACATGTAGAATGTAAAACATACAAGACGACTCTTTAAAAAAATCGATTGCGTATTTAATAGCATTCCATGAATTATCAGAAAAATCTGTAGGAAGTAAAATTGTCTTCATTTATATCTCTGTTACGCAACAAAAATATACAGGAAGTTTACCTTAAAAAATGATAAATATCAGCTACTTAAAAATTACTCTATATTTTGAAGTCTTTCTAAATCAAGTATTTTTATATTTCTACCATCAATTTCAATAATACCTTCTTTTTTAAAACTCGAAATAGTTCTTATTAAAGTCTCGGTAGCGATTCCAGCAACACTGGCCAAATCGTTACGTGAAATCTTAATGGGTTCATTTGGTTTTTTGTTGAGTTTATCAGCAAATTTCAAAATGGTAGTAGCTGTTTTCTTCGTAACTGAACTGTAAGCCATTTCAAGAAGTTGTTCCTTAGCACCAGATAAATCGCTGGCCAACAGGTCTAAAAAATCCATTACCACATGATGATTGTCATTGAGTAAAGAAATGAGTTCTTGTTTTGAAACTCCAACTAATTCGGTATCTTCAATGGCTGTTGCAAAATTTTGATAGGGTTCATTAGTGTTAAAAGTGGTATATCCGAATAAATCATCTTCTTTATGGATTGAGGTAATCAACTCTTTACCATTTTCATCTAAACTATGTGCTTTTACTACACCTTTTCTTATAAGATAGACATAATTTGAATTTTGACCTTCTTCAAAAATTAAGTCACCTTTTTTATAGTTGGAAATTTCCCCATTATCATCAAAAAAATTCTTTAAATCTTCTAGGTTTCTTAATCCATCATGTTGATTAGTTGACTTTGAAGCAGCGTTGTTTTGGGTATCTTTAAGAATCGCAATCTTAGCCAATCTACTTTCGATGGCGCTAATCAATTCGTCTTCTGTAAATGGTTTTGTAATATAATCGTCCGCACCTAAATTCATGCCTTTTCTAATATCTTGGCGCTCCGTTTTGGCCGATAAAAAAATAAATGGAATGTGTTTGGTGCTATCATTTTTTGATAAACTCTCAATCACACCGTAGCCGTCTAATTCGGGCATCATGATGTCACAAACAATTAAATCTGGTTTGATGTCAATAGCGCGCTCTACTCCTATTTTCCCGTTAGACGCAGCGGTAACTATGTATCCAGAAAGTTCAATAAGCTCTTGGGTGTTTTCTCTGAGAACTGGATCGTCTTCTATTAAAAGTATGGTTTTCAAATGTATGATTTTAAGATTTAAATTGAAACGGTGCCTTACAAAGTTAAATTAATTTTTGAATACATTTGGAACAGTAAAGGTAAATGTAGACCCAATCTGTTCTGCACTCTGAAAAGAAATACTACCACCAAGATTTTCAATATGACTTTTTACAATATTTAATCCAATTCCAGTACCTTGAACATTTAACGCATTTTCAGCTCTAAAATATCTATTGAAAATATTTTTTTGCTCCTTTTCGGGGATACCGATACCGCGGTCTATAATGGTAAAACTAGTGTTTTCATTATCTTGTTTTATTACGATGTTGATATCAGTATTTTCTTTAGAATATTTAATAGCATTGTTTAATAAATTAGACAAGGCTAATTCAATAGTTTTTTCATCTTGGTATAGCGATAAATCTTCGATATCTTCGGGATAAATGATTACCTGACCTTCTTTTAAAAGCATGTTGGCATTATAGACAACTTCGTTGACAACTTTACTGACGATAAATTCGCTGCATTTGTATTGTATATTTCCAGTTTCAAATTTTTCAATAGACAAAAAATCATTGAGAATATTGTTTAAGTAATGCACTTTATTAGTTATGGTTTTTAAATGCTTATCTCTGTTTGATTGCTGCTCGGTTAGTTGGTATTTTGCCAGTAACATGGTGCTGGTTAAAATACCGCTCAAGGGGGTTTTAAACTCATGCGAAACTAAGGATAAAAAGCGTGTTTTGAGCTCGTTTAATTCCTTTTCTTTTTTGAGCGCTACTTTGGTTTTTTGTTCGGCTTTAATTCGTTTCAGATTTTCTGCCTCCAAGGCTGTGTTTAGTTCTTTTAAAGCATTAACCGACTCGCTTAACTCCGACGTTCTCGCTTTCACCTTTTCTTCCAAATGAGCATTTAATTCAAGAATTTTTTCTTCTTGTTCTTTTCTTAAACTTATATCAATTACAATGGCCATTACGTAACGTTCGTTTTCAAATTCAAACGGATTTAACCCCGCCTCAACAGGAAATTTGCCGCCGTCTTTATGTTGCCCGTAGATATCTCTACCAATACCCATACGACGCTTTTCGTTTTTTTCCATAAACCCAGAAACGTGCGCGCTGTGCGAGTGATGATAATTTTGAGGAATTAGAATTGATAAATCCTTATTGATTAATTCACCTTGATTATAACCAAACATTACATCAGCCGACTTATTGGTAGCAATAATTACCTGACTAGAATTCACAACTACTACACCTTCTGAAACAGCTTCGAATAGCATTTGGAATATGGGCTCGTTGTTTTGTAACATGGATATTTAATAAAATTTATGAAACGTAAATTTAGAGAATTTATAACGGATTACACTATTAACCTAGTGGTTATTCCATAGAGGCTTAACTAACTGTTTTACAGAAAACAATGCTGAACAAAAGTTAGGATTTTAATTCCGAGATTACCTCCTCTGTTAGAAGTTCTATTGCCTTATTATATCCGTGATTAAATATTTCATCTACTTTACTACTGTCGAAAATTCCGTAGTTATTTAGTTGATCTGGACATACAACGAGATTAAAAAACTTAAACTTAAGAAAATCCTCTTTTGCAGATTTAATGCGGTAAGCACGTTCTAAAATACTGTAAGAATGTTTTAAATCTTTAATACCCATTTCAGTAAATGGATTAACGTACACACCAATTAATTTATCGCATTTATGCTTTATAGCATCAACAGGAAAGTTATCTAAAACACCGCCATCAACATAGTGTTTGCTATTAATTTCAACGGGGGTATAAACACCTGGAAATGCTGCCGAAGCCAGAATTGGCTTTATTAACTGTCCTTTGCTGAACGTTTTATTGTTTCCGTTAATAATATTGGTGGCATTAATAAAAAGCGGAATTTTAAGTTGTTCAAAATCATCATCTGTAAAAACAGTTTTTAAAACGTCATAATATTTGTCGATATCTATAAACCCAGGCTTACCAAAAGCGAACTTTTTGTAATCCATCACGTTTACCGATTTGAAAAATTTAAACATCTCATCCCATTGTAAGCCTTTGGCAAACAATGCACCAACTATGGCGCCAGCACTCACACCAGAAACATGGCTTATGCGTATGTTGTTTTCTTGAAGGGCTTTAATGACGCCTACATGAGCAGCGCCACGCATGCCACCACCCGATAATACCAATCCTATACTCATGATGATTTGATGAAAATTAGGTTATAGAAATACTATACGTGGTAAAATTACTAATGTTATTTTAAAGCGCAAATAAAACGTTTTAGCTTTTAATGCTCTTTAAATAAAACGCTTAATTTGGCTAATAGCATTAACTCCGATTTGTTTTTTCCTGAAAAACTATTGGCTATTGCTTCGGCCGTATCTAAAATTAATTTTTTTACGGGTGCTGTAAATACACTGTTGTGTGTTTTGTAATAGTCTTCAAACTTGTTGTAACACGCTTTAGCCGCTTGCTCATTATCATTTAACCAATCAAAAACTATTTCTATTTGATGAGCTGCATCACTTCCGTATATATCATTGGTTTCGTCTAAAGGCAACCAATGTTGCTTTACCAATTTCTTTAAAGTCTCAACTTCTGCCTCTGCGACGTTTTTATCAACAGCTGCAACGGCATAAAAAAGATAACCAATCTGTTTATAAGTATTTGTATGTAAAGGTTTCATATCATTAATATTTTTGAGTTAAACTTCATTTGCAACCATATTAAAACCTTTTAAAAGTAAAAAATTTCTATTTAAATTAAATGACAAATATCAGTCTGCAATTATTGAAACATGAGCAAGGTCATAGTAGTTTTAAAGGTTTATCCGTAACTTCATACCTGAATTAAGCAAAATAACCACTAAATCAAACATCATGGAAACTTTGTTAATACTTACGAAATTTTGGGGTTGGTATCTTCTTATTTTCTTCGCGCTTTTAAGTTTAAAACCCTTGCGCATCAAACAAATATTTCAAGATTTAAAGGATGAGAAATTCCGATTTACAGTCTCATTTCTTGCGATTATTATTGGTCTTATCAATATTTTATTATACAATATCTGGGAGCCTAGTTGGTCGTTTTTAATAACCGCTTTCGGATGGATCGCACTATTTATTGGTTTAGCGTTGTTCATAATACCACAATCCACCGTAAAACTATTAATAAAACTAAACGTAAAGTTTGTTCAAGTCGTTTACACACTTTTATTTTTAATCGGAATTTATCTGTTGAATATGGCCTATCAAGTAGTCCCATATTAATAAATAAATTATAGAACAATTAAAGTTTACATCGTATCAAAATATAGAATCATGAGAAAAATATTAATTCCTACCGACTTTTCTAAACCAGCTTTCAATGCGATTAAATACGCCCTTGAACTTTTTAAATACGATAAAAGCGAAGTCTATTTTATAAATGCTTTTGAGGAAGATATCTACAAAGATAAGGAGCTGCTAAAAAGTGATAGTTTGTCTAATGTATTAGAAATGATGCGTCAAAAATCAAGCGAAAAATTAAGCGCTTTAATTGAAGAAGTTAAGTACATTTGGCCAAACCCACGCCATACCTACCACCAGGTTGCAAGTCAACACGGACTTATAGACGGCATTGATATTTTAGTTGATACAGTCAATATCGATATCATCGTAATGGGTACCAAAGGTGTCACCGACAAAAAATCAACGTTATTTGGCAGCAATACCATTCAAGTTTTGCGTTATGTTGCTAGTCCAGTGTTGGCTATTCCAGCCAATTATGATTACACCCAACCAAAGAAAATTGTATTTGCAACCAACTATCTCATTCCTTATAAACGACGAGAATTAAAACTTTTATGCGAAATGGCTGCACCATACCGAGCTGAAGTTGATATGATTTATGTATCAAAATCCAAACAGCTTTCTGTAAGACAGGAAGTGAACCGACAATTTATTGAAGACACCTTGAGTAAAAATGAAACAAAATTTGTTCATGTTCTTCACAAAAGTGTGGTTGAAGGTATCAACGATTATTGTTCACAACACAAGGCCGATATGCTGGTTATGGTAAACAGCCGGCATAGCTTTTTAGAAGATATCTTATACGCTTCTACCATTGATGCGGTAGCACTCGATATGCAAATTCCATTTTTGGCCATGCAAAACATGCGCCGAGATTAAAATAAATAATTTTAAATAGAAACACCATGAAACACATACTTTTACCCACCGATTTTTCTGAAAATGCATGGAACGCTATAAGCTATGCCGCTCAGATTTTTAAAAACGACGTATGTACATTTCACCTGCTACATACCTATACACCCGTGATTTATCAAACTGAATTTGTAATGATGAACACCAGTCAGCTGGAACTAAGCGACATTATTAGAGAAACTGCCGAAAAAAATCTCGAAAAGGTGAAACAAAAATTGCTCAATACCTTTCCAAACAAAAATCATGAGGTAATAAGTATTTTGGCATTCAACACCTTAATCAATGAAATTAAAGAACAAGCAGAAAAACTCAAAATCGATTATATAGTAATGGGTACTAAAGGCGCTACTGGAGCTTCCGAAATTGTATTCGGAACCAACACCGTCCACACGCTTAACAATGCCAAATGCCCTTTAATTGCCGTGCCAGAGAATTTTAAAGCCATTCCTCCTAAATCAGTGTTGTTCCCGTCAGATTATGGGGTTGATTTTAAAGACAAACACATCAATCCAATTAAGGATATCGTTAAGGCTAATAAATCAATGCTCAATATTTTACACGTATCCTTTGGTTATGAATTGTCTTACAAAAATCTTCAACGCAAAAATGTACTTGAAACAATGCTTAGTGACACCAACTTCAAATTTCACGATCATAGCGACGAAAGTCTTGAAAATGCAATAAATATTTTTATTAAAAAGATGGACATCGATTTACTGGTGCTCATTAACAATAAAAAGTCCTTTTTTGAGAATTTATTCTTTAGACCCTTCGTTAACAAAATCGGACTCCATTTGGAAATTCCGCTGCTGGTGATACCTTCATTTAAAAACTAATCCTTTCAGCTTAAAGTTATGATTACCAATATTCTCATCCCGACAGATTTTTCCAGAAACGCATGGCAGGCTGTTCAGTATGCTTTGGTATTGTTCAAAAATCACCATTGTAACATACATCTAGTTAATGCTTTTGAGTTTTCAGACGGTATGAGTTTTTTTGTCAATCCAGAGCCAGGTGACGAAGAATACGAAACAGCCAAATCTGAGGCGGAGGATAATCTAGCAAAGGCTTTAGATATGATGGCTTTAAAACCTGTCAATCAAAAAATGCATAATGTGACTTGTGAAGCTATTTGTGGCGAACCTTTAAAGGTGATAAAAGATTACGTAAGCAAACACCCTATCGATCTTTTAATTATGGGCACTCAAGGAACTTCAAATACAAGCGAAGCGGTTTACGGAAGTGTAGCAGTTAATGTTATGGAAAAAATGCGCGAATGTCCTGTTATAGTGATACCATTGGCAGCTGAGATTCAACAACCAGCGGAAATCGTATTTCCTTCTAAATTTAAATCGCAATTTTCTGATGACAATTTGAGTGTTCTTAAGTTTTTGTCGAAAAGATGCAATGCTGAAATCAAAGTACTACATATTTTTAAAGATGGCGATAGTAAACTTTCAGAAGATCAAATTAAGATTAAAACCAACTTATTAGACTTACTAAACGATTGCAAAATAAGCTATAAACAACTCCACCATCAAGAGGTTTTAAATGGTATCAATTGTTTTACTGAAAGTAGGGAAAGTGATATGTTGTGTTTTCTCAATAAAAAACATGCCTTCTTTGGAAGTATTCTAAGTAGACCTTTAGTCAATCAAATTACATTTTATACACATGTGCCAATTTTAGTGCTGCATGAGTAATAATTAGTTTAAAATCAACAACTATGGCGAAATCAAACGTTGAAATTACGAAGTATTCCGGTGATGTGGTACCGTTTTCTAAAGAACGACTTATTGAATCTTTAAAACGTTCCGATGCCGACGAAGCTACTATTAATGAAGTTGCTACTAAAGTAGAAAAGGAACTCTATCACGGCATTTCTACCAAGGAAATATACAACCGTGCCTTTGCCATGCTAAAAGCAAAAAAAAGCTATTTCGCTTCTAAGTATAAACTTAAAAAAGCTATTTTCGAACTTGGTCCGACTGGCTTTCCTTTTGAACATTTTATAAGCGCCGTATTAACCCAAAGTGGCTATAATTGCAAGGTTGGCGAACTTCTACAAGGTAAATGTGTACAACACGAAGTTGATGTTGTAGCTGTTAAAAACAACCATACCATACTTGCAGAATGCAAATTTAAAAGTGAAGTTGGCGGTAGCTGCGACGTTAAAATCCCTTTATACATTCAGGCGCGTTATCAGGATATTAAGGCTCGCTGGGACTTTAAAGAGCGTCATTTAGAACCAGCGTGGATTGTTACCAATGCACGATTCACAAAAGATGCGCACGACTATGCCGCTTGTGAAGGCATTTATCTTTTAAGTTGGGATTTCCCTTATGGCAATGCACTTCGTGATCGGATAGATGCATTGAGTTTATATCCTATAACGGTTTCTACCTTATTAACCCAAAGGGAAAAACAGTTTTTGCTGAGTAGAAATGTGGTGCTGTGCAAAGACCTGATAAATGATAAATTTTATTTAGATCATTTAGGCATTTCAGAATCTCGAAAACAAAAAATATTAAATGAAATTAAACTATTGTGCCATGTCTAATTTCAAAGAAATTGCTTCAATATCAGTTCAGTTTTTAGGCGCTGCCAGCACTGTTACTGGCTCAAAGTTTTTAGTGGAAACACCTGATGCCAAATTATTAATAGACTGCGGCATGTTTCAAGGTTTAAAAGAACTGCGTTTGAAAAACTGGGAACCACTACCCTTAGATGTCTCTGACATTGATATGGTTTTGCTTACCCATGGCCATTTAGACCATGTAGGCCACCTGCCACGATTGGTAAAACAAGGATTTAATGGCAGGATTGTAGGATCGCTACCAACGGTAGCCATTGCCGAAATTATTTTGTTAGACAGTGCTAAAATACACGAAGAAGAAGCCGAAAAAGCCAATAAAGAACACTATAGCAAACACGAGCCAGCCTTGCCATTTTATACCGTCAAAGAAGCAGAGACAACCGTAAAACGGTTTAATCATGTTCCGGTAGACAAATGGATTCCCATTACCGATACCATCAATTTTAGACTGCAGTACAACGGACATATTTTAGGAGCAACTTTTATAGAACTGCAAATCCAGGATCAAATTCTTGTGTTTTCAGGTGATATAGGTAGGAATAACGATTTGTTACTAGACAATCCAAAAAAACCTGCCAAAGCCGATTTCCTATTTATAGAAAGCACTTATGGCAATAAACTGCACCCCAAAACTGATGTTGAACAGTTGCTTGTGGATCTTGTTAAAGAAACAATACACAACCGAGGCATCTTAATTATACCAAGTTTTGCGGTAGAGCGCTTGCAATCGCTTATGTATTTATTTTGGCAAATGTTCAAAGCCAACAAGATACCGAATATTCCTATTTATATCGATAGTCCCATGGGGCATAATGTGTTGAAACTATTTAGGCAGTACCCACAATGGCATAAAATTGATGATATTTCGTTTAAAGCCATGTGTAAACATTTTAATATTATTACTTCTTATAAAGACACTTGGACTACCATCGATAATCCACAACCAAAAATTGTAATTGCAGGCAGTGGCATGGTTACTGGCGGTCGTGTACTCACCTATTTACAGCAACACATTGATCGTGATAACACTACGATTTTACTCGTGGGATACCAAGCAGAAGGCACCCGTGGCCGTCAATTATTAGAAGGTGCACACGATCTTAAAATCTTCGGGAAATATTACAGCGTAAAAGCAAAAATAGTACACCTTGAAAGCCTTTCAGCGCACGCCGATCAGCAAGAGCTCATCGACTGGATGGCTGAAATAGAAAGCCCACCGAAAGAAGTATTTCTAATCCACGGCGAACCCAATTCTTTAGATGCTTTCAGAGTAAAAATAGAATCGACATATAACTATAAAGTAACCATTCCAAAATTAGGTGAAACCGTCGTTTTGAATTAGAATTAAAAACATCTGTCATTATGATTGTGACTATCGAAAAATATGGCAATCATTTAGGATATGAAAAGAACCATACCGCAAAACGCTCAGATTTTCTATATTTTACTTCAATCGAAGAACTCTTTAGTCTATTCTATTTTTTATAACGTTAGAGTAAAGCTGATGCGGTTATTCAGTTTATGACTTAACAATATTTTTAGCCAAAATCACAGGATTAATCGAGTAGGTTTATTGTGTTATTTTTCCAATCGGTTATCACAAATTTGTCAATGACTCTGGCATCTATACCAATAACATAACATAATCTTGAACAGTATTCTTTACGGAAAATTTCGTAAAAATCTCTATTGATTGGTGCTTCCGAATCAATGTGAGTTCCGCGATCCAACTTCTTGAAATTTGAAACTACATGAAAAATGTTTACATCGTTACCAAAAGTGTTCACCATATCAAAATATGGATCCGTTGAAATGCTGTCGCCACCACAACCACATGAATTAGCAATTATTGTTTTCTTGTTTATTATATCTAATTTTCTGATGGTATCCCCTAAAATAGAAACAGCCTTGAAATCAGGCGCAATCATACCGACCTGGGTGCCTTTAATAGTATTAAATGCTTTTTCTTTAACCAAAATAATTGAATCTCCTAGTTTAGAAATACTTTCGATTTTATAATATTGTTCGTTTAAATTGACATACGCTCCAATGGTCAATAAGTCTTTTATCAATAAGGTGTCTTTTTTTACGCCAGCATCATTCAATAAAGCGACATCCGGATAGAATCCATAAGAAAAACTAAGTGGATTTCGAGATTCAGAAACTCCTATTTCATAATCTTTATCGCCTAATCTAAATGATACTGTTAAATATTCTCTTTTACCCAATAAAAATCGGCAATTAAAAGACCCAATAGCAAGCCAAGAACTATCTTTTATTATTTTTTCACCATTAAAAATTGTGTATTCACAAGGAATCAATTCTTCTCCCCGTTTCCAATCAATTTCTTTGAGGTTTCTTATAGAATCATCGGCTAAGTTTTTATTATTGTTTTCGTCAATTATAAATATTGGAATGCCATCCTACCTGCCAATAATAAGTTCAACAAAATGATCTTTTTTTGCATAGTCAACCCGTAACTGAAATCGCTTGATACTATCAATATGCTGCGGAAATAAAACTTTATTATTGAAATTATCGGTGGTGTCTTTAAACTCAAGCATTCCATACCCTAGTTCAAATAAGCCTTTCCCTTTTTGTTTAGTTGTATTTAAAAAAATGGTGTCATTTCCATCTAGAAATTGTGTTGGGAACAATTCTCGGTTTTCAAAACTTGAAGACAAAAGGCAAATGGTAAGAATTGCATAAACAACCCTGAATTTTTTGTTAATTAAAATATTAATAATCATAAGCTCAAATTGAAGATTGTTTTGTTTTTTAATTATTATCCTTTTTTTTAAAATAAAAAAAATTAATACATTTCTTTTAATAACTTTCTATCAACGTTAATTTAATAAATGAGCTTCGAGCATGTTAGCTAACTTTCCCTTATTATAGCCAACTAATCTATCTATTATACGTCCGTCTTTATCAATAAGTAAAAAAGTGGGTGTTGCCATAAAATTATAAGAAAAAGCTGTTTTACTATTTCGGCCTTCACCATCCCAAAGACTTGTCCATAAATTGCCATCTCGCTCGACAGATATTTTCCAATCATTTTCTTGAGCGTCTGCTGAGAAACTAACAATATTTAAATTATTTTTATACTTGTTATGAATCATTATTAATTCGTTTGATGCTTCTATACAAAATCCGCAATGCGCAGAGGTATAATTAATTAATATATATTTATCAGACAATCCCAGATTGGAGAGCGAAGCGCTATTATTTAATTGATCTAAGGCTTGAAAATCCAAGTACTGATCACCTATTTCTATCTGGTTTGACTCAAGATAGTTTTTAATTACTTGTCCAAATCTACTAAGTTTAAGTTCTTTATTATAAGTATCATAGATAACCTTAACGGAATCTTTTGGCATAATGTTTTTATAATAATACAATTTTAAAATACTGGCATATGTTTGGTTGTTTTTGATATAATCTAATGTTTTAAGTTCAATGAGGCTGTCAATGGCTTGTACACTTTTTAAATAACTACTTTTTATTGTTTCTTGTTCTGCAAAAGGTAATTCAATAAAGTTAAATATCAACGAATCTCTTTTTTGATCTAATGATTTAGTTAAACTTAATGCTTTTCGATAAGTGCTATCAATAGGAGAACCGCAGGTACGCACATTCCAAGGGAAATCACTCAAATGTGCTTTAATAGTTAAATGTTCGTTTTTAATTAATAAAGTGGTATAAATTAATTTATTGTCAATCGTGGTTTGTAAAGAAAAATATGCTGGTTCATCTTTAATCTTTCCTTGCATTTTAAATTTATGATCCTTTATAACAGCACTGTCAACAATCGCGTCATCAATATCCACTAAATAAAATTTCGTGTCGTCATCAAAACCAAATAGTTCAGCTTTAATTTCATAATTAGACCTTAGATTTTCATCTATAATTTCGTGGCTAGGATTAACACACTTGCATAAAATGAGCAACAAACTAAAACCAATAACATATCTATTGAATATCATATTATAATTTTAACAATGGTCAATTTGAACAATTTGGTTTATGTTTTTGCTAAGTTAAAGTTAAGTTTCAAATCATAATAAATTTATCACCAAACATGCAACTCATCCGAACGCATCATCCAAATTCCAACTCCGACGTGCACTTCCCTATTCTCTCTTCTCTATTTTCTATTTTCTATTTTCTATTTTCAGAATTTCAACCACCAAACCTGATAATTATCATAGTTTTCAAACTTAAAATTAGGTAAATTCATAGCGATTTTAAAAGGAAGTTTAATTTAAAACTTTAACAATGTCACTGATTAAATTTAACAACAAAAACCGATTATTCCCTTGGAATAATGCGAGCTTAAAGGATTTTTTAAGCACCGATGCGTTCTTTAATGACGACTTTTTATCCGAAGATGGGCTGATGCCTGCAATGAATGTGAAAGAACATGAAAACGATTTTGAAATTGAGTTTGCAGCACCTGGTTTTTCTAAGGAAGATTTTGAAGTGAGTATTGAAGACAATGTACTTCATGTTGTTGGTGAAAAAAAACAAGAACACGAAGACAAAGACAACAATTACATGCGCAGAGAATTTAATTACACCGTTTTCAAACGTTCTATGACCTTACCGCAAACAGCGGATTTAGAAGCCGAAGTAAAAGCTGGTTACAAAAAGGGTATCTTAAACCTGCGCATTGGTAAATTAAAAACCACCAAAATGACCCCTAAAAAGGTAATTGAGGTGATGTAGATTTGCTGACCAAAACAAGGCAGCTTCGAGGGAGTTGCCTTGTTTTTACCACTTTAAAAATTAAACATCATGACTCCCACAAATTATTATCCCAAGCTTATGAAATGGCTAAGTGCCGACGATTTAAATAGCATCAATAAAAATTGGCTGTCTGAATTGCAATTCATAAAAGACGAACAACGCTTTTTTAATCAATTACTCGTAGATAATAGCGCTCAAATGACGGCGGCGAGTAACTATTCAAAAAGTAAAGAACTCCTTGAAAAATTAGCTAAAAGTGCTACCAAAACACTGCACCTAATTACTATTGTTGAAAAACACCTTAAAGATTTAATCATTTTAGTTGATGGCAAAGACCAATTAGAAGCGGAAAATGATTTTAAACGTGTTCAAACCAAATTAGATGATGACATTACCGATCATGTGGTGCAATACAAAGCCTTGAAAAAAGAATTATTTAAGCATACGATGAAGGTATGTAAGTCCAATAAAACCGACGAGAATACAATTCTAAATTAATCAACAATTCATTCATCAAAACACCCAAATGTTAACCTTAAAATGGTAACTTTGGGTGTTTTAACTTTTAATACAACACTATGATATTTAAGAATTTTATTTTAAGCATTTTTATGGCTGTTGGCTTTTTAAGCTTTAGTCAGCAAACCTTTTCTGGTACTCAGGTAATTACCTATTCTTATGAAGGCGAAGGCGCCGATATGATGGCGCAGTACATGCCACAGGGTATGATTTCTTACTACGGCAAGGACAAAAGCGCTGTCGATTTTAAGGGTGCTGCTATGGAAGCCATGATGAATCGCGTAGTTACCACTCCAACCGAAAGTTTTGCAGTGAACGACTCTAAAAAGCATATTTATACCTTAGATAAAGAATTAGTGGATTCCAACCAACCAGAAATGGAAAATCTGGATGTAACTAAAGTAGACGGCGAAACCAAAGATATTTTAGGCTACAACTGTGAAAAATATGTGGTAACCATGAATCAAATGGGTATTGAGCTCTCTATGGTTATGTGGGTTACCAACAAATATGCCTTACCTGAATACGAGGTGCCATTTAGCCAAGACGCTTCATTTGAAGTTCTTAAAAAAGCAAACATAAAAGGTTTGGTGTTGCGTTTAGAATCTGACATCCCCGTTCCAGGAGCTAGCATAAAAATGATTATGGAAACTACCATACTAGACACAACACCTGTGGCCGAAAGTATTTTTGAAAAACCAGCTGGTTATGAAAAAAAGAAATTTGCCGATATGCAACTTGGTGGCTACTAAACCAATGTTAACAAATTTTAAAAAAGACCTTTTCTCTAAGGTCTTTTTTTATATTTGCAATCGTGAAACCAAATCGCAAACATAAATACCTTAAGTTTTTAAGTGCCTTTATGGGCCTATATATGCTGAATATAAGCGTAGACGTACCCAATTATTTTGTAAATATTCCAGATACCCCCGTTAGCTTTAACCTGCAAGAAAGTATTATAGAAATCATTGTAGAAAAAGTATTGGGTTTTGAAAATGCCATTCCGGAAACCCGTGACAGTGATGCCGATTCCAAAAGTCGAGTTAAGTCAAGTTTCACAGTTGATAGCTTTGTGCTTGCACTGGAACTCAAAACAAATAATAACTACTTAGACTTTTCTAAAAAGTCTCAATTTAATTACAAACACAACCAATTTTCCGAACCTCCGAGTACGGTAGACGCGCCTCCGCCCGAGTTGATATACATTCTTTAAGTTTTTTTTGCGCACTGGCTCATGCCAAGCTGCGCTATATCAGAATGTATAATTTTTAATGTAATTTTATGAAAACACCTATCACACTTGTGTGCTGTATTGCTATGGCATGCTTTTATAACATGAATTTATTCGCTCAAACCGAAACCGAATTAACCAAAGAAACCAAAGACAGTCTTTATATTGCCGAAGTAGAAGAAGTAAAAGCAAGACCCAAAGTATTGCATGCCGAACCCTTATATATCGACCTCATTAGAGATTTAGGTGCCAGAAAAGGCGAAAAGGAATGGAATGTTGGGATTGGCATTACCGACAAACGCGAATTTGACGAATACATCGCTTTAGTTGAATATGAATGGGCACCTATTGACCGATTAGGATTAGAAGTAGAACTACCCTTTTCATTTTTCGATCCTACCGAAAATGGCGTGAACGCACCTTCTAGCAAACTACAAAGTTTAAAACTGGCAGCCCAATACACATTTTTAGTTTCTGAAAAACACAAAACATCTTTAGCCGTTGGGTATCTACATGAGTTTGAGCTCACCGACTTTAAAAGTTATAGTAGTAGCCGTTTGTATAGTGGTAATATTTATAACCCGTTTTTTATTGCTGCTAAACGCTGGGGTAACAATTTTCACACCTTAATCTACACTGGACCACAGTTCATTCAACACTTTAATTCTAATAGCAGTGAAACCATCTGGCAATTCAACACCAATTTTCATTATATGATTAGCGGTACCAGAAATTTTCTGGGCGTGGAGTTTAACAAAGAATACAATAACAACGGCGATTTTGACATGGTTATGCGCCCACAAATGCGTGTTGGCGTTACCGATAATTTATTAATTGGTATTGTAACCGGTATCCCAATAGCTAGAGAAAACGAGCGCTTTAGTACCTTTTTAAGGATAATTTATGAACCCGGTCATTAATAATATATGGGTATCCGATTTAGTAGCATTAAAGCGCACAAATAATTATTATGGTTGTTTTTTAGGTTTAATCTTACCATTACCTATTATTTTTAAATATAGATAACCAGCTATACCAGCAATAAAGGACGCAGCTAGAATTCCTATTTTAGCTTGGGTGTGATACATGTCGCTTTCAAAAGCCAATTCGGTAATAAAAAGTGACATGGTAAAACCTATAGATGCCAAAATACCCACCCCTAAAATATGTTTTAAATTAACACCTTCTGGCAAGGCGCAGAGTTTAAACAATAGTGTCAATCGCACAAAAAGGTAAATACCGGTGATTTTCCCGACGATTAAACCGAGTGCGACGCCTAATGTTATCGGACTCAAAAAATAGCTGAAGGCTTCAACATCGATCGTTACGCCTGCATTGGCAAAGGCAAATATGGGCAGCACTACAAAACTCACAAAAGGATGCAGTGCATGCTCAAGCCTTTGCAACGGTGGCGTGGCATCTTCGGTGAGCATTGAAAATTTTTCTATGTTTTCCGAAATTTTATCGAAGTCTTCGTGAGGGTCATTCATAGATTTTTGCTTTAAACGCTTTATTTTAAAGGTGAGTTGTCGCACTTTTCTCAAAAATAACGAAGTGTTTACCCTTTTATTAGTTGGTATAGTAAAAGCCGCCAAAACAGCCGCAATAGTAGCATGAACACCCGACAATAAAACGGCCAGCCACAAACCACCAATACCCATAATGGCATAAAACAAGGTGTTTCTAATACCTAATTTATTAGCTGTAAATAGTATGAGCAAAAAGAAAACACCTGTAGCCAGATTGTTCATAGATATTTCTGAAGTATAAAATAGTGCAATTACCAACACAGCACCCAAATCGTCAACGATGGCAACGGCGGTTAAAAATATTTTAAGAGATAAGGGAACTTTGTCTCCCAATAAATACAAAATACCCAATGCAAAAGCAATATCGGTGGCCATAGGAATACCCCAACCAGAAACGGCATCGGTTCCCTGGGTAAATGCATAATAAACCAAGGCGGGAAATAACATGCCGCCAATAGCGGCGGCTACAGGTAAAAGCGCACTTTTAAAACTCGCCAACTCTCCGTGCATTAACTCGCGCTTTAATTCTAAGCCTACTAAAAAGAAAAACATAGACATGAGTCCGTCGTTAATCCAATGCAACAAACTTTTCTTGATGACAAAATCTTCAATACCGATATAGATGTATCGGCTCCAAAAGTTGTGGTAGGTATCGGATAAAGCAGAATTCGCGAAAATCATGGCCAATACCGCCGAAAATATCAGTAACAATCCAACCGAGGTCTTCTTTTCAATAAAATTTTTGATGGGTAATAACAGAAGGATTTCTAAATTTGATTTTCGCATCTAAATTCGATTTCTCTTAACAATAAAAATAATCATTTTATCGCAGTAAATTACAACTAACTGAGGGATTTCAGCAAGTAAGATGTTGAAGTCGGAGGTCAGATGACTGAAAACAGGTAACTAAAAACGTATGCTCTTTTTACTAATTGTCCGCTTGATGGTTCGATTTGCGGCGTAAAATTGACCAAATAAAAGCTAAGAAACGAAAATTCTTAGATGGATCACCGACAACAGCAGTCTCATATCGGAAACCTAATATCAAGTTATCTTTAAATGAATTGTCCCCTTGAGGGTCCCGATAGCTATGGGGATTAGGGGTGTAAACCTACAAAACAATCATAAATACAACAACATAAAATAGAAAATCATGAATAATAAAATGAACAGAACAAGATTAACACGCCAAGTCTATCATCTAAAAAACAAATGCGTCATAACATATCCAT
>NZ_DAISXK010000009.1:0-83728 GCF_036825875.1 Paucihalobacter sp.
TAATAAGGTCAAACGAATTTATTCCTGAAGTTTCAGTTGTCGGTCTAATTTCGCCTGGATTAAAGCTATAATAAATACTGTTTAATCCATATTCCAGTTTTAGTTTTGGTGTTAAATAATGTTTTAAGTCGTATCTGAGGTTGAAATTTTGAATACCAGAATTCCAATCAAATTCCACAAAATTTAGTTTTAGTCCATAATAATAATCAGAATAAATTAATGAAAGGTTTGAAAACAACTTATCTGTAAATAAATGATTCCATCTAAAATTTAAAACTGAATTTCCATAGGTGTTTTCAAAACTATCAGAAATTTCAAAAACATCTCTCCCAAAATATCCCGATAAATAAACACTGTTATTGTCGTTTATCCGATAGCTAAGTTTGGTGTTTAAATCGTAAAAGTAAGCGCTATTATCAATATCGAATAATGGTAGAAATAAATGTGCATAACTGCTTCGTCCAGCTACTAAAAAGGATCCTTTGTTTTTTTTAAGCGGACCCTCTGCCATTAATCTACTAGATACCAGACCGATACCACCACTTAATTTAAAGTTGTTACTGTTGCCTTCTTTTTGATAAATATCTAACACAGAAGAAACTCGGCCTCCGTATTTGGCGGGAATACCACCTTTAAATAATTTTAAATCTTTTATGGCATCTGGATTAAATACTGAGAAAAATCCGAACAAATGCGATGAATTAAAAATAGTGGCTTCATCCAATAAAATTAGATTTTGATCAACCGAGCCACCACGAATATTAAAACCTGAAGAACCTTCACCAGCATTGGTGACGCCAGGTAAAAGTGTGATGGATTTAATAATGTCAACTTCACCAAGTACAACGGGCATTTGCTTTATAGTGTTTATTGAAAGTGAATTCACACTCATTTGCGGCCTTTTTAAATCAAGTTTTTCGACGTTTTCGGTGATGACAATTTCATTTAAACTTTCTGAGGATTCTTCCATGGAAAAATTTAAATTCAAATTTTGATTTAGGTTGATACTTCTATTGATAGTTTTATATCCCAAATATGAGATTTGTATGGTGTAATTAGCTTCGGGAAGTGTGATTGAAAAGAAACCATATTCATTGGTAGATGTACCTGTTTGAAGTTCGCTTATTAATACGGTTACACCAATTAGGGTTTCGTTAGTATTGCTGTCTGATATGGTACCTCTTAAGGTAAATTTATCTTGAGAAAATATTGATAACGGTAAAACAAAACATATGAAAAGTACTCTCAGACTTTTTGACTTCATATAGCGTTCAATTTTTTTGATAAAAATAGAAAAAGCTCCTCATTATGAAGAGCTTTTAACAGTAAGTTAATATTAAATAAGCAGTTTAAATTTTGTCAATTATTTCATTTAAAGCGCGACTTGATCGCATAGCGTTATTCGCTAAAACTTCATCTGGAAAATAGTAGCCGCCGATGTCCATAGCTTTACCTTGGGCTTTATTTAATTCATTGACAATTTCTGTCTCTTTTGATTTCAACGTCTGATAAACTTTCGAAAACTCATCTTTCAAACTAGCGTCTTCATTTTGCGTAGATAAAGCCTCCGACCAGTATAAAGCCAAATAAAAATGACTTCCTCTGTTGTCTAATTCACCAACTTTACGCGAAGGCGATTTCCCGTTACTTAACAAATTTTCGGTTGCTTTATCAAGTGTTTCAGATAGAATTTTTGCTTTTGGATTATTGGTGGTTTCACCCAAATGATCGAGTGATACTGCCAAGGCTAAAAATTCACCTAAAGAATCCCAACGCAAGTGATTCTCTTCAATAAATTGTTGAACGTGCTTTGGAGCAGAACCTCCAGCGCCAGTTTCGAATAAGCCACCGCCATTCATTAATGGCACTATAGAAAGCATTTTGGCACTCGTACCAACTTCTAAAATTGGGAACAAATCTGTAAGATAATCCCTTAATACGTTTCCTGTAACTGAAATTGTGTCTTTGCCTTCTTTTACGCGACCTAAAGTAAAGGTGGCCGCATCGGTTGGCGCCATAATTTCAATATTGATATTATTGGTTTCTAATTGCGATAGATACGTATTAACTTTTGAAATAAGCTGTGCATCGTGAGCTCGGTTTTTGTCTAGCCAAAATACAGCAGGCATACCTGAGGCTTTTGCTCGTGTAACTGCCAATTTCACCCAGTTTTGAATTGGAGCATCTTTAACCTGACACATGCGCCAAATATCTCCAGATGCAACTGTATGTTCAAAAATAATATTGCCATTGGAATCTTCTACAGTAACAGTTCCGTCATTTTCTATTTCGAATGTTTTGTCATGAGATCCGTATTCTTCTGCCTTTTGAGCCATTAAACCAACATTGGGAACCGTACCCATTGTTCTTGGGTCGAAGGCACCATGTGTTTTGCAGAATTTAACCGTGGCATCATAAACACCTGCATAACTACTGTCTGGTATTACAATTTTAGTGTCTTGTAATTCACCATCCTTGTTCCACATTTTTCCTGATGTTCTAATCATCGCTGGAATAGAAGCATCTATGATAATATCGCTAGGAACGTGCAAATTTGTTATGCCTTTTTCCGAATTTACCATCGCAATGTCTGGTCCGTTATTAAAAGCGTGGTCTATGGATTCAAGGATATCTTTTTTATCGCTTTCAGGCAGCGATTCAACTTTATTGATGAGATTAGCGAAGCCATTATTGACATCAACTCCAAGATCATGAAGTTTGTTGCCATATTTGTCAAATACATTTTTAAAGTATGTTTTGACAGCATGACCAAAAATAACAGGATCTGAAACTTTCATCATGGTGGCCTTCATATGTAATGAAAACAACACATCTTGAGTTTTGGCGTCTTTAATTTCCTTATCTAAAAAGCTTACTAAGGCTTTCTTGCTCATGACTGAAGCATCAATAATTTCACCTGAAAGTATTGGAAAGTAGTCTTTTAAAACGGATTTTGGACCGTTGTTATCAGTGTGAACGATTTTAATCTTTGTAGCCTCAGCAATGGTAGTTGACTTTTCGTTGTAATAAAAATCACCTGCTGTCATAGTAGCAACATGGGTTTTGGAATCCTTAATCCATGTACCCATACTATGCGGATTATTTTTTGCGAAATTTTTAACTGCTTTTGGTGCGCGTCTATCTGAATTTCCTTCTCTCAGTAATGGATTTACGGCACTACCTTTAATTTTGTCGTATCTATTTCTTATGTCCTTTTCGGTATCAGTACTTGGTGCATCGGGATAATTTGGCACTGCAAAACCTTTATTTTGAAGTTCAGTGATGGCTTCTTTTAGCTGCGGAATTGAGGCACTTATATTGGGAAGTTTTATAATGTTAGCCTCTGGTTTGGTGGCCAAATCACCTAGCTCTGTTAAGGCATCTTCAACTTTTTGATTCTGACTTAAAAAATCTTGGAATTGTGCTAATATTCTTCCGGCCAGTGAAATATCTTTAAGTTCAATATTAAGTTGTGATGACTTTGTAAATGCTTTGACTATAGGTAAAAAAGAGCGTGTTGCAAGTGCTGGTGCTTCATCGGTTTTTGTGTAGTAAATTGTACCTTGATGTGTCATATTTCTGATTGTAATTATGGATTGTTTTTTGTGAAATCGGATGCAAATATACGAATTTCAAAATGGTTTGAAACCAATGAAGAGTACTACTTGCTTTGTTTTGATAGGTTTTAAAACTTAAAGTAGGAGGAAGGTGTTTTTAACAATAAATATTGAAACCTATATAAATCACAAAAGCCATATCACTGTAGCAAAACTACTTTGACATGGCTTTCTATGAAATAGCTCCTTTAATACGTATTCAACTTGCATTGACTTCAGATAATTTAAACGAATTTAAACCACTTTTTTTGTATTGAATTGCACTATCTCAATAAAACAGAATTTAACTTTCAAAATACATCTACTCATTAATATTCCATTTTAGTAGAATTGTTTTTCTTGATGTTTTATTATTTGCTTTTCGCTTTCGCGTTAAGCCTCGCCTAAAACATTGTTTGTTAGTCGTAAAAAACTTGCGTTTCAAACTTCTTTCAAACTTTCTGCCTTATCCTCGCAACTTACTGTCGTAAGCATCGTGGATTCAACTTCATGATTCTTTCGATTGATTCATGACTACACATGACATCTCAGAACCTCAAAAAACAATTCAAATAAAGAACGTTGCTTTATTACAATTTAACATTAATTTAAAGTTTTCTTTAAAACCAAACTAGGTTTGTTGCTAATTGTTTAACAAATGTAGGTCAACTTTTGAAATATACAAATTATTTAGGTCAGAAGATATGCACAATTTATGAACTACACTTATGAACAATAGTTAATAAAAAAGCCCTGCATCATAGCAAGGCTTTCATATATATTTTTGTTTGAATTATCTTCTAACTTCTTTAATTCTGGCTTTCTTACCAGTTAAACCTCTAAAGTAGAATATTCTAGCGCGTCTAACTTTACCTTTCTTATTGATTTCAATTTTTTGAAGTGCTGGTAAGTTAATTGGGAAAATACGTTCAACACCTACAGTGCCTGACATTTTTCTTATGGTAAAAGTTTCAGTAGCTCCTGAGCCTCTGCGTTGTAAAACCACACCTTTGAAAAACTGGATTCTAACTTTTTCACCTTCTCTAATTTCGTAATATACTGTTATTGTATCTCCTGCTCCAAAGTCAGGAAAATCTTTCTTTGCAACAAACTCGTCTTGTACAAATTTTACTAAAGAATTCATCTTTTATTATTTAAAGTTAAATCTAAATCAACATTCACGGTTTTCGCCAGAGGTTAATCTAAAATTGGGTGCAAAAATAATCAATTATTCAGAATTGGCAATATAATGGTGTGAATTTATATATAAATTTAAAGTTATAGCCTTCTAATCGTCCAATAAGTCTGGTCTGCGCTCCTTGGTTCGTTGGTAAGATTGCTCGTCTCTCCATATTTCAATTTTAGGAAAGTTACCACTAAATAACACTTCAGGAACCTTCATTCCTTTGTATTCTCGTGGTCTGGTGTAAATGGGTGGGGCCAATAAATTATCTTGAAACGAATCGGTTAATGCTGAAGTTTCGTTACCTAACACACCGGGAATTAATCTAATAATCGCATCACATAATACAGCAGCTGCCAATTCGCCACCAGATAAAACATAATCGCCAATGGATATTTCTTTGGTTACAAATAAATCCCTAACGCGTTGGTCAACACCTTTGTAATGGCCGCATAGTATTATTATATTTCCTTTTAAAGACAAATGATTGGCTATTTGCTGGTTGAAAACCGTACCATCTGGAGTCATGTATATTACCTCGTCGTAAGCTCGTTGGGATTTTAACTCTGAAATACATTTATCAATTGGCTCAATCATCATTACCATACCGGCACCACCGCCAAATTGGTAGTCGTCTACAGATTTGTAATTATCCGTTGTGTAGTCTCTTAAATTATGAAAATGGACTTCTACTAATTGGTTTTCGATGGCACGTTTTAAAATTGAGGCTTCAAAAGGACTTTTTATTAGCTCAGGCAATACAGTAATAATATCGATACGCATTGCAGCTTATTTTCCAGATTTTTGTTTGTTTAATTCGTCTTGAAGTTGACGTCTTACTTTTTGCTCACGCTCCACAGCTGTTCTACGGTGCTCTTCAAATTCATCTTCAATTTCTAACAGCTTTTTGTTGGTGTTCTTAGTAATGGAGTTACTCGATTTAAACTTAAATATGAACACAATCAGCAAAACTAAAAGTCCAGCAATTAGGCTCCACATGACAACGTTATAACCTGTTTTACTGAGTTGAAGCCCAAAAAGCCGCATGCTATCTTTTTCTTGAACGGTACTGTCAAGCTGGTTTTTGGTGTTTTCGAGATTCTCTTTTAGATTTAATATCTCTTCTTCCTGATTTTTAATAGTGGATGCATTTTTCAGGATGTCTTTATTTACAGCTTCTAAAGAATCTAAAACATGAGCCTTTAGTTGAATTAACCAATCCTTTTTAACCACCTTGTAATCTTGATAGTTATTAGACCTTTGAATTACATATTCAAATTGGTTTTCAACAGTGCCTTCTGTAAGCGATAATTTATCTTGTTCTAAGTCTTCGGTTGTTTCCTGAGCAGTTATTTTGCCAACAAATAACACAGTGAAAATCAATAAAATAATTTTAATCCTTCTTATCATTTTTATTCTGGTTTTTGATTGGTTTGAGTTGGCAATATAAAAAATTTAACTAAGATATTATCCAATTAAATTTGGATAATATCAATGACTAACGCTAAAGCTTCTAAAATATTTAAAAATTAACCATACTTAAGTATGAAATGTCTTCAATATTATTTGGATTTAGCTCATATTGAAACAAACCATTTTCACCAATTAAAATCAGTAAATTATTCTGAATAATGGCGTCAAAGGCATTTCGACTGATTGCATTGACTAATATTGAGTTCTGAGCATCACTTATGTCAAAAATTTTAACTTCATCATCACAAACAAACAGATAGTTGCCGTAAAGCGCCATTCCTATTGGTCTGGTGAGATTGCGTGTGGATATCAGAACTGGATTTAAAACATCTGTTACATCATAAGTTTCCAAAATATTTATGGTATTTCCGCATCCAACATCGGCATAAAGCGTAACGAAGGCATGGGTATTATTTGCTACCACTGGATCACAAGCGGTAAAATGTTGTACATCGGACAAATAAGTTGGTAATTCAGGATTAGAAATGCTGTAAATAAACATTCCGTTTTGAGAGCCGATATAAAGGTATTCCTTGTAATTGAATAGGGTTTCTATATCAAAACCTACTGGAACACTATTAACTTTTACTGGTTGTTCGGGATCTGAAAGATTAAAAACATTGAGACCAAAGTTATCTACTGTGTACAAGTAATTGTTTGTCAAAACAAAACGTGCTAGAGATCCGCCTTGTCCATTTTCACTGAAGTTGGCATTGACATTTTCGGTACCGTCGGAATTACATCCCAACAATAGCGCTACTGAAATTATAAATAAAATACGTTTCATATGGTTAGTCATTTAAAATCCAATCAATGATAATTTGATCATCATTAAGATTATTATATTGAAATCCTTCGGGAGAAATCATTTGAGGAAACGTGTTGGCAATGCGTTTAGTAATCTCAATTGAGTTTGTAGTTAAATCAGCAGTGAGCGTGATTAAATCTGTCGCGTTGTTGATATAAAGAATATTATTTTTCACCGCTAAATCAGATGAGCCTAAAACTTTTATAAAAGCTATTTTAACAGGGTTTTCTGGATTAGAATTATTAAAAACATGGAAACCTTTATTTCTTTCATTTATAAATAAAAATTCATCCTTCACATAAATCTTTCCAGAGTTTTCAATGGTTTTTGGCGATTCAATTATGGTGGAAGTTTCAAGTTCGCTTCTACTGATAATTACTGGTTCGTAATTCGATACCCCAATATCAAAATTATTAGGTTCGTCATCAGGGCTTGGTATCCAGCAACTTTGAAAGCACAAACAAGTTACAAGTGCTAAATAGACTAAATGTTTTTTCATGATTTTGATTGATTAATTTAAGATTAAGTTTGTTATAATTTATAAGCTAAAGATGCAGATAGTATAAATTGGTTGCTTGGTAAATGAAAAAAACTTGTCCGTTTAGACAAGTTTTTTTAATCAAGGATATATTCTAAATTAATAATAATGATAACGTCTTACTTTTGAAATGTATTTCGCCAATCTAATTACTTGGTGGCTATAGCCGTATTCATTATCGTACCATATATAGAGTATGGCATTTTTCCCATCCGTTCTTACTATTGTCGCTTTGCTGTCGTAAATAGCCGGAGCCGATGATCCTATAATATCACTAGAAACAAGTTCGTCGCTCATTTCGTATTTTATTTGTTCAACTAAATTACCTTCTAAAGCGTGTTTTTTTATCAATTGATTGATGGCTTTTAAGGAGGTTTTTGTATTGAATTCTAAATTTAAAATAGCCAGCGATCCGTTAGGTACTGGAACGCGAATGGCATTGGAGGTGAGTTTACCATCTAATTTTGGCAAGGCCTTACTCACCGCTTTACCGGCACCAGTTTCGGTAATTACCATATTAAGACCTGCTGCTCTCCCTCGACGGTATTTATCATGAAAATTATCTACTAAATTTTGATCGTTGGTGTAAGCATGAATGGTTTCTATATGACCAGTATTAATTTGAAATTCATCGTCAATTACTTTAAGAATTGGCGTAATAGCGTTTGTAGTGCAAGATGCAGCCGAGAAGATATTGACCGCATCTGGTTTGTAGTCTAAATGATTTACCCCGTGAACAATGTTTGGTATTTCTTTGCCTGGTGCGGTAAGTAAAACTTTACTTGCGCCTTTAGATTTTAAATGTCTTGATAGTTCAGTTTTATCTCTGAAAGCGCCGGTATTATCTATAATTAAAGCATCTTTTATATTGTAGCTAGTATAATCAATTTCTTCTGGTGAGTTTGCTGAAATAATTTTTACAGTTGTCCCATTAATGATCAAAGCTTCATTTTTGATATCGGTAGTAACAGTTCCAGGAAAAACACCATGTACAGAATCGTTACGCAACAACGCTGCCCTTTTTTCTAATATCGTAAAGTCTAGTTTTCCCCTTGTAACAATAGCGCGTAACCTTAACTGGTTGCCTTTACCAGTTTTGGCAAGAAGTTCGCGGGCTACCAAACGACCAATTCTGCCAAATCCGTATAATACAACGTCTTTAGGTTTGATGATTTCGTGCGATTCAGAATCTTTTAATTTAGTGGCTACAAAAGCCATGGCGTTGTTGTATTTCGATTCTGCTAAATGGAATTCATAGGTTAATTTACCAATATCTAATTTGGCTGGTGGTAAATCCAATGTTTTGATAGCACGCAAAATTTCAACCGAATCAAAGATTGAAATCGGTTTTTCCACAAATCTGCCAGCGTATTCGTGAAGATTTAAAATTTCACTTACACTTTTATCGATTAATTGATTTCTGAAAATCACTAATTCAATGGCCTTATCATACCATAAATCGTTAACTATTTTAATGAATTCTACGGTGGCTTTTCGTCGGTCGGCCTGAAAAGCAAGTTCTTTGTCATAGGTAATAGGTGTGCTCATTTTGATGAATTTAGTTGTGTCGATTGTTGGTTTGAAACTTTAAAAGTTGCGCAAAAATAATATATTTCAAACGTTTTCGTGGCTAATTTTTGAATAAAAAATCACCTTCAATTTTAGAGATTATTGAAGGTGATTTTAAAGTGATTTATTAAAATTCGAAATTAATTCTGGAAATAATATTTTTCTTTTTCTCCATCTTTATTTATAATTTCTATTACGATAGGTTCATTGGGTGGCAATTCGGTTTTTAAACGTTCAAGATCATCAATGGTGTGAATTTTTTGATTGTTAATTTTTGTAACGATGGTTCCAGAATTCACTCCATTTTTTATCCAAGCATTCTTAATTCTTGGGTTATTGGTAAGCTCTTGTATTTCAAGACCAAAATCTAATTTGTGCTTTTTAAGTACCTCTTTACTTGGCTCCTTTAAGGTTCCGATAAGAGGGAAATTGGCAATTGAGCGTTTAACTAAGATAACTTCTGCACTTTTCAACTGATTGTTTCTTAAATATTTAATTCTAACAACATCGTTAGGTTGTTTTGTGTTTAAATAACCCTTCATGTCGGTAAACTTTGATATTTTTATGTTGTCAATTTCCTTAATAATATCACCTTTTTTAAGCCCAGCTTTATCGGCGCCAGATTCAACTTCAACGTCTTCAATGTAAAAACCTTCGGTTTCATTAACTTTTAATTGTTTGGCTATTTCACTGTTTAATGAACCGCCTGCTACGCCTAGAATGCCATGTTGAACGGCACCATATTCCATAATATCATTAATAACTTTACGCGTAATATTACTCGGTACCGCAAACGAATAGCCGATGTAAGAACCTGTTTTAGATGTGATAGCCGTATTAATGCCAATAAGTTCGCCGTTTATATTAACTAAGGCACCTCCTGAATTACCTGGATTAACAGCTGCATCAGTTTGGATAAACGATTGTTCGTAGTTGCCTGTTAAGTCACGGGATTTTGCACTAATAATTCCGGCAGTAACAGTAGAGGTGAGGTTAAATGGGTTGCCGATAGCTAGCACCCATTCGCCAATTTTAGCGTTGTCTGAATTTCCAAAAGTTACATACGGCATATCTTCATCTGCTTCTATTTTTAATAAAGCAATATCGGTTTTTGAATCGGCGCCTATTAAGGTAGCTTTATAAATTTTGTTACTATTTGTGGTGATTGAAATTTCGTTGGCTTCAGCAATTACGTGGTTGTTGGTAACAATGTAACCATCTGGTGAAATGATAACGCCACTACCAGTGCCAACTTGAGCACGAGACGATTGTCTCCCAAAAAATAAATCCTGCAGACTTGTCGGTGCGCTGTATATAGAAGTGTTTTTTACGTGCACAACTGCATCAATAGTTTGCTCCGCTGCTGTGACGAAATTTGGTGTTTCACTGTTTGAAGCTGTGGTGTTTACATTAAAATTTGTTGGGATAAAAGTTGGTTGCTCAACCTTGGTTACTAAGGTAGAAATACCATTGTTCGGTCGAATAAAATACAAGTAACTTGACAATGCGATGACGCCACCTAGTACCGAAACCGCAAACATTGATAACATCTTTTTCATTCTATTTTGTATTTAAAGTTGTTTGTATAACGATTAAAATTACAGTTTTATTAAATTTCGATTTTAACTTTAACGACTATTTAACAGCAAATTTTACGCTGTATAATTCTTATATTTGTCCCCTATGAAAATCAATTTTTACAAATACCAAGGTACCGGCAACGATTTCATAATGGTGGATAATCGTCTCTTCAAAATCGGCAAAAATGATACCAAAAAAATTACGCATTGGTGCGACCGACGTTTTGGCATAGGTGCAGATGGCTTTATTCTGTTAGAAAATCATCCTAATTATGATTTTAGAATGGTATATTTTAATGCAGATGGTAATGAGAGTAGTATGTGCGGTAACGGCGGTAGATGTATTACGGCATTTGCCAAATTTCTGAACATTATTGATAGTGAGGCCACTTTCGAAGCTATAGATGGCGTGCACCATGCTATTATAGAAGGTGAATCAATAAAGTTGCAAATGCAAAATGTTAACACTATTTCAACTTTCAATAACCATGTATTGCTTAATACGGGATCGCCGCATCATGTTGAAATGCATAGTGATTTGCAAGTTATGGATGTGAAACGCGAAGGATCTAAATTAAGGAATAGCAATTTATATAAAACCGATGGTTGTAATATTAATTTTGTTAAAAAACAATCTGAAGCACTTTTTAATGTTAGAACCTACGAACGCGGCGTAGAAGACGAAACTTTATCATGTGGTACTGGTGTTACTGCTGTTGCTATTGCTATGCACGCTACTAATCAAACAGATCAAAATTTGGTAACTTTACAAACCCGAGGTGGCGAACTAAAAGTCACCTTCGATAAAACATCAAATGGTTACGAGAATATTTGGTTAATTGGCCCTGCTGAGCAAGTTTTTAAAGGCGAAATACAATGGTAAACTTAAAGGGTGATTTGGTTTTTTTGCGTGCGCTAGAGCCGGAAGATATTATCCATGTTTACAATACCGAAAACGACACGTCTATTTGGGAAGTTAGTCATACCCAAACACCCTATTCACATTATGTTTTAAAACAATATTTAGAAGAATCGCACAAAGATATTTTTGAAGTAAAACAATTAAGGTTGGTTATTTGTAGTTTGAATAACGAGGTAGTTGGCTTTATAGATTTGTTTGATTTCGATCCGCAACATAGAAGAGCTGGCATTGGACTCGTTATAAACAGTTCGGAAAATAGAGGACATGGATATGGTAAAGATGCGCTTCAGGTGCTCATAAAATATTGTTTTTCAGTTTTAAATCTGCATCAAATCTACTGTAATATCACCGAAGGAAACGATGCCAGTATTCGATTGTTTAAAAGTTGCAATTTTGAATATATTGGATGTAAAAAAGACTGGAACTTTACCTCGGGTCAATTCAAAAACGAACAGATGTTTCAATTAATAAATTCTTAAATGTATATTAAAAAAATCCTACTATTCATTGTTCTTCTTGGATTACTTATCGCTGCTTTTTTCGCTTACTTCGTTTACAATACTATGTTTGTGCCCAACACAGCATTTAACAACGAAAAGTCTTATGTATATATTGCTAGTGATGATAATTTTTCAGATGTGAAAAATCAATTAGAGCCTTTGTTGAAAGATCTTGATAAGTTTGAAGCCTTAGCCAAACGAAAGAAGTATGTAACCAACATTCGACCAGGGAGGTATGCCATTCTGAAAGACATGAATAATAATGAAATTATAAATAGTCTTAGAACTAAAAATCTTCCAGTTAAAGTATCATTCAACAATCAAGAAACTTTAGAAAAATTAGCTGGAAGAATTGCGGTTCAAATTGAAGCGGATAGTTTAAGTTTGATTAAAGCCTTTAAGGAAGAAGCATTTTATAAAGCAGAAGGTATCGATGCTGAAAATATTTTGGGGATGTACATTCCGAATAGTTACGAGTTTTTTTGGAATACTTCAGCAGTCGAATTCAGAGCGAAGATGCTGACCGAATATCAAAAATTTTGGAAAGCACGAGAAGCCAAGCTCAACAGCATTAATTTAAATGCGCAACAAGTTAGCACCTTGGCATCAATAGTACATGAAGAGTCAAAGCAAATTGATGAGCAACCTATTATAGCTGGTGTTTATATGAATAGATTAAGAATAGGAATGCCACTTCAAGCCGATCCAACGTTAAAATTCGCTGCCTATCAATTACCCCAATATGACGGTGTAATTATTAAACGTGTTTTAAATATTCACAAATCAATTGATTCTCCTTATAATACTTATTTAAACAGAGGATTGCCACCAGGCCCAATTGCAATGCCCGATATTTCGGCTATAGATGCAGTGTTAAACTATCTAAAACACGATTATCTTTATTTTGCAGCCGACGCCAAGCGCATTGGTTATCACAGATTTGCTAAAACACTGCAGCAACACAATGCAAATGCACGAGCGTATCAAAGCTATCTTTCTCAACAAGGAATTATGCGGTAATTTTGAAAAGCGTAGTAATCTATATAATTTTATTGCTCTTTACAATTAGTTCAACTTCACAATCGAAGGTTAACGCTTTTTTAAAACCAAGCGATACATTACACAAACAAAGACGCAACGCGGTGATTGCTTCACAAGCTACAGTTACGGGATTATCATTGTTAGCCTTAGACCGATTGTGGTATTCTGATTTTGAAAGAAGTAGTTTTAAAACCATTAACGACAACAATCACTGGTTGCAAATGGATAAAATGGGACATGCTTTTTCCTCTTATCATTTAGGAAAGTTGGGTGCGAATACTTTAAACTGGGCAGGTATTGATAAAGATAAGCAGTTGATTTATGGCGCTACCTTGGGCTTAACTTTTTTAACGGCCATAGAGGTTATGGACGGTTTTTCTGAAGAATGGGGTTTCTCTTGGGGCGATATGGCATTTAATGCTCTTGGTTCTGGATTGTTCATTGGTCAGGAATTATTATGGAATGAACAGCGTATCCTTTTAAAATATTCGTTTCATCAAACACAGTATGCTGGATTAAGACCTGAAATACTGGGTAACGGACTTGCAGAAGAAATCTTTAAAGATTACAACGGACAAACTTATTGGTTAAGCGCCAACATAAGTTCGTTTTTTAAAACAAATAACATCCCAAAATGGTTAAACATAGCTTTTGGTTATAGTGCCGAAGGCATGTTAAGTGCCACAAAAAATAATGAAGTTGAAGGGTTGCCAACATTTAATCCATACCGTCAGTATTACTTTAGTTTGGATATAGATCTTACTAGAATTGAGACCAATTCTGCAATTTTAAGAACTTTATTTGATGTTTTCAATCTAATAAAGCTGCCATTTCCTACTCTGGAAATCAATAGTAAAGGAACACTAAAACTACACTACATATACTTTTAACTGCACTTTAACCCTTATTATTGCCAATTCAATAATTAGCGTTATCTTTGCACGCTTAATTTGTAAGGCCTATTTGGGGACTATTTTGCTTTACTTAAAAAAGCTATTATGATTAAAAAAGTATTTAATTATATTGCAATCCCTCTGGCAATACTTACTGCGCTTTTTGTTGGCTTATATTCAAGCGGAGACAAAGATTTCAGCAGTTACTCTACTGAAGGTTTAGACCTTCACTTTACAGTTTCGGATGATTTAGCAATGCTAGATTTAACTGTCAAAGACGACACAGATTCTATTTTGGAACATTACATGCCTTATCTTGGTAATTCATATTTGGCTTTTAAAGAAGCCATAGGATTTAAAGAATCGAGAGGTAATTATTTCACTGTTAATGATTTTGGTTATTTAGGAAAATACCAATTCGGCGCTGAAACATTGCAGTTAATTGGGATTCACAATCCAAATGCCTTTTTATATACACCAGAATTACAAGAGCGTGCTTTCCTAGCCAATGCCCAACGAAATAAATGGATTTTGAGAAGGGACATTAAGAAGTTTGACGGTAAAAAAATTGGTAATGTTGTAGTTACGGAATCAGGAATTTTAGCAGCGGCTCATTTGGCTGGTCCTGGAAGTGTACAACGTTTTTTAAGATCATACGGAAAACAAAACGTATCAGACGCATTTGGCTCTTCAGTAGCCTATTATATGGAGCGTTTTTCGGGATATGATACAACGCTTATTGAAGCAAACAAAACTGCAAAAGCTTTGTTATAAAATAATTTAATCTTTTTGAATAATAAAAATAGTGGGCCTTTTATGAAGGTCCACTTTTATTTTAGACCAATCTTGAGCTGTGGTAGTGAAAATATATTCGGTTTTTAAAGTGATATCGCAAGCCACACAAATTCTGGTATTTGGTTGCAATGTTTTAATAAGTTCCTCTAAAAGCTGATTGTTTCTGTAAGGAGTTTCGATAAAGGATTGTGATAAGTGTTGCTCAAACGATATACGTTCAAGCAATTTTATTTTGGTTTTGCGTTCTTGTTTATCGATGGGTAGATAGCCATTAAATGTAAATCCTTGTCCGTTCATTCCAGAGGACATCATGGCGAGTAATATTGAGGATGGCCCAACTAAAGGAACTACCTGAATGTTTTTTTGATGTGCCAGTTTAACAATTTCGGAACCTGGATCGGCAATAGCGGGACATCCTGCATCCGAAAGTAAGCCAATAGAAATGCCTTCATCGCAAATGTCTAAATATTTAATCGTGTCTGCTACTTCAGTAAATTTATTAAGAGGAAAAAGATTAAGCTTTGATTGTGACTTTCCAGGATAGATGTTTTTTATAAATTTTCTCCCTGCTTTTTCATTTTCTACTATAAAATAATTTAAATCTTCTATAGCTTTTTTTACAGATATGGGAAGCACTTCCAAGGGTGGATTATCACCGAGCGGCACGGGGATGAGATATAATATACCTTTCTGCATGTTTATTTATTCACAATAAATTTTACAATTTTAGATTGATTGTTATTCAACTTAATTTTTGCTAGATACATACCATTTGAGTAGTCGTTTAGATTTAGTGAAAAACTATTTGATTCAATATTGTCTGCATTTAAAACTATTTTGCCAAAAATATCATAGACGATAATTTCATTCAACATAGCAGCATTGTTATTTAAGTTAAAAGAAATTTGGTTAGAAGCGGGATTTGGTTCAGCTACAATTTTATTGATGTCAAATTCTTCGACACTTAAATTGCTATCTATAATTTTATACAAAGAACCTTCAATAATGCTAACGGCATATATTTCGCCATTAAAGGCCTCTCCAAAGGCTACCCAATTCTGATTTAAAGGCGCTGTAAAATTCATAACCCAATCGGTTCCGTTTTGTTGTAAATACCCAATTTCTTGGCTACAAAAATCTGCAAAAAAGTATATACCTTGTAAGGTTGGTTGTGCTGCACCACGGTACCTATATCCACCTGTAATAGAACATCTAAAAACAGCACCTCCAGAATGTGGGTAAGAAGCAACTGGAAAAGTTAGTAGATTTTCAGGTGGACAATTGTTATTGATAAATGGTTGGTTACCTTCAAAACAGCGCCAGCCAAAATTGTGTATGACGCTAGAATTTATATCCACTATATTTATTTCTTCTATTTCGTTCTGACCAACATCGGCAATCCAGATATCAGTGTTGTTTCTGTCAAATGAAAACTTCCAAGGGTTTCTTAGTCCATAAGCCCAAATTTCATCTTCACCCGAAGGACTTTCGAAAAAAGGGTTGGTATTTGGTATGCCGTAATTATTACCATTGGAAGGATTGTCAACGTCTATACGTAATATTTTACCCAATAAATTAGTGAGTGTTTGCGAGTTGTTATCGGGATCACCAGCCGAGCCACCATCGCCACTTGAAATATACAAATATCCATCTGGACCAAATGCCATGTCGCCGCCATTATGATTTTGAAAGGGCTGTGTGTAAGTGAGTAAAATTAATTCAGTATTTGAATCGGCCAAATTTTCCGATTGCCGAGTGAATCTCGATATTACGGTACTACCACTGTCGTTGATATAATTTACATAAATAAAACCATTTGCATCATAATTAGGATGAAAGGCCAAACCCAAAAAACCCCGTTCATCACCAATACCATTTACGGTAATAACTCTATCACTGATATCTAAAAATGGTTCTGAAAGTAAATCGCCATCTGGGGATACAATTTTGATGATACCGTCTTGTTCAACTACAAACAGTCTGTCATCTCCAGCATGTTTAACACTCACAGGCTTGTTTAAACCTGTTGCGAACAATTCAATATCTATTAATTGAGAAAAACTCTTGGATCCAAAGGATAATAACATTACTGTAACTAAAATTTTCATCATATTTTTTTTATTAAGGTAAATAAAAAATCAAAAAAAATGAGACTTATGTTTTGTTAATTTCAATTAGTTGCTTTGGAATAAGCGTACAAGTTTCATTTAAAAGATCATATACTTCCTGAAAATCAATTAATTCACCATAATAGGGATCTGGCACATTATTAGTAGTTGTATTAGGATTTTCTTTTAGAATTAGTTTTAGCTTTTTTCTGTGTTCTTTGGATGATGCCATTTTATATAAATGCTCATAATTGATTTGATCCATGGCATAAATAATCTCAAAAATTTCAAAGTCTGATTGTTTAAACTGTCTTGCTTTTTGATGACTTATATCTAGGTTGTGTGTTTTAGCTATTGTTATGGAGCGTTTATCAGGTGAAGCTCCAAGATGATAAGATGCTGTACCTGCGGAGTCAACAAAAAAATGCTGAAGTGGAAGCTTAGCTTCCAGAATTCCGTGTGCTAATGGTGATCTGCAGATATTTCCTAAACAAACCATCAATATACGGGTCATATCAAGGAAGTTTTAGATGGATAATTTTTTGGCTAAATCATCCACATATTTTCTAAATTGTTTATCAGTTGTTGTTAGGTTATCAACTGTTTTGCATGCATGGAGAACCGTTGCATGATCCCTCTGACCAATTTGCGAGCCGATGCTAGCTAACGAAGCTTTTGTGTATTTTTTAGCAAAAAACATGGCTAATTGTCTAGCTTGAACAATGTGTCGTTTTCGAGTTTTTGACTGTAATGTGCTGATATCCATCTGAAAATAATCAGAAACCACCTTTTGTATGTAATCGATAGATACTTCACGTTTGGTGTTTTTTACAAATTTTTCAACTATTTCTCTTGCCAGTCCAAGGGTGATTTCTTTTTTATTGAAAGATGACTGTGCAATTAATGAAATAATAGCACCTTCAAGTTCCCTTACATTCGATTTTATATGTTTAGCAACATATTCAACAATATCGTCAGGCATTTCTACACCATCGCGGTACAGTTTATTTTTTAAGATGGAAACACGTGTTTCAAAATCTGGTGTTTGTAATTCGGCAGATAATCCCCATTTAAATCGCGACAACAAACGCTGCTCGATATCAATCATGTCAACCGGAGCTTTGTCACTGGTTAAAACAACTTGTTTTCCGTTTTGATGCAAGTGGTTAAATATGTGAAAAAACACATCTTGTGTACCAGTCTTCCCAGATAAAAATTGTACATCATCAATAATTAAAACATCAATAATTTGATAAAAATGAATAAAATCGTTGCGGTTATTTTTCTTTACAGAATCTATGTATTGTTGGGTAAATTTCTCGGCTGAAATATAAAGAATGGTTTTTTCAGGGTATTTATCCTTAATATCAACACCAATAGCATGTGCTAAATGGGTTTTTCCTAAACCAACACCACCAAATATCAACAACGGATTAAAGGAGGTGCCTCCTGGTTTGTTAGCGACTGCAATACTGGCATTTCTGGCCAAACGGTTAGAATCACCTTCTAAGAAATTTTCAAAATTATAATTCGGATTTAACTGCGATTCAATTTTTATATTTCTAATTCCCGGGATAACAAACGGATTGCGAAGTTCTGGACTTTTATTGTTTAAAGGAACATCAACATCTTGTGCTTTAACGGCTGATCTTTGAGAGCTTGGAATTCGCTCTGTAAAGGGTTGTTTATTGCCGTAAGTGTTTTCCATTTTTATAATGTAAACCAGCTTCGCGGTATCTCCTAATTCTTTTGTTAAGGCTACTTTTAAAATTTTAACGTAATGTTCTTCAAGCCACTCGTAAAAAAACTTGCTTGGTACTTGTATGTTAAGAGCATTCTCAGAAAGTTTAACTGCTTGTATTGGCTCGAACCAGGTTTTGTATGCTTGGGGTTGTATGTTATCTTTTATAAAAGACAGGCAATTACTCCAAACTGATTGCGCAGTTACATCCATTCTAATTGATAATTTTGTTGTTAGTTAGATTAGCAAAAAAAAGAGAAAGCTGGGTTTCTCTTGAATCATTTTAATAAGACAAATATGTGAACAATTTTCTTAAAAAAAAAATCAAATACCCTTGTATTTTAATAAAATTTTCCTCAGGTTTAAATCTCGTTGAAATTACAAAAATATTTTAAAATAATGTCAGTAGAATTAAAAAAGAACGAATATAAATTGCGAGTTCGCTATGGGGAAACTGACCAAATGGGCGTCGTTTACTATGGCAATTACGCACAGTATTTTGAGGTTGGTAGAACAGAATGGTTGCGCGATTTCGGTATTACTTACAAACAAATGGAAGCTGATGGTTTTTTGCTTCCTGTTATTTCTCTTAAAGTAAAATACATAAAGTCAGCTCGTTATGACGATGTATTAACCGTTAAAACTTCGTTGGTGAAAATTCCATCGGTTACTATAGAATTTAATTATGAAATTTATAATGAAGCAGGAGAAATTTTAGTTGAAGGGAATACAGTTTTAGCCTTTATTGATGTTAACAGGAATAGGCCTACACGATGCCCTAGCTATCTTTTAGATGAACTGCAAGATTAATAGTTTATTTTGGTTATTTGAAGTTCGTGATAGGCTTTAAAAACGCTCATAATAGTCTCAGATTCGCTGAGTCTCACTTCAAATTGTAGCTTGCAATTTAGTTTGAAATCTTGTTTTAGTATATTTAGTTGGTGTTCTTTTATGATACGCATTACCGTATTCATATTTATGTATTCAAAATGAACCTCCATAATTACGTTCACGGTTTTTTCCTCAATCTTTGCATTTTCTAGAGCTAACTGAGCAGTTGTTTTATAAGCGTTAATCAATCCGCTAACACCCAATTTGGTGCCTCCAAAATATCTTACAACTACAATTAAAACATTGGTCAGTTCAAACGATTGTATTTGACCATAGATAGGTATTCCAGCCGAATTATTTGGTTCGCCATCATCGTTGGTGCGGTATTTAATTTCTGAAGTTCCTATTTGATAAGCATAACACCAATGTCTGGCTGAGTGGTGTTCTTTTTTTAAATGTTCTATTTGCAACTTTACAGCGTCTTCATCTTGAACGGGAAACGCATATCCAAAAAACTTACTATTCTTGTCCTTAAAAAGCACAGCTTCTATTGGTTTACTAATAGTTCGGTAAGTATCGTTCATCATGAAATGGTTACTAATATAATTGAAACGATAGCCAATATAATTCCTATGATATTTTTAAAACTTAAACGTTCTTTGAATAAGACGAAACCAATCACCGCACTTAGCATCACAATGGTAACATTATTGACAGTGAAAATGGTAGAACTTTCGGCACCATCGTATTGCAAGGCTTTCAATAAAAAATAAATAGAATAGTAATTAATAACACCTAAAACAAGTCCGGCAGGTATACTTTTTAAATCAGGAATAAGACTTTTGCCAATTATTTTTGCCGCTATAACTAGTAAACCAATAATGCCAGCCGATCCAAAAATAGTGGCTGAAAATATTGGGATGCCATCACTTTCAACATAATTAGTTTCAATATATTTTAAAGAAGTTTCAATTATTCCCGAACCAATAAAAAGAATAAAGGGCAACAATAAAGATTTTTTTACAGGAACGTTTTGCTTGGTTTTGACGGATGCCATATAAACTGCAACCAGAGCCAGAACAATTCCTGCGATTTTCACCAAACCCGCACTTTCATTGTAAACGTAAATCCCAAAAATTATCGGAATAATAACGCTCATTTTGCTGGCAACCGAAGCGATAGAAATTCCATTTCTTTGAGCTGTTAACGCCATGACATTAAATATTGCAATGAATAATACACCTAGTAAAATAGCTCCAATAAACCATCTTGAATTGGATATAACAGATAAATTAATAGTGTTTTCATAACTAATGAAACCAACAGTGGCAGCTACCACATAATTAACAATAATGGCTTGTAAGGTGTTGATGTTGTATTTGTGAAATAGTTTAAATAAAACAAAAATTGCAGTCGACGATAGAATGCTGAGCAGTAAGTAAATCAAAATAAATGTTTTAAATCGTTAAACATCGTTACTACATCTTGGGTTTCTGGATTTATATTCCAGGTTTTGATGTTTAACTGCTTAGCAGCTTTGGTATTTTCTTTGGTGTCGTCAATAAATAGAGCTTGTTCTGCTACGGTATTGGTGGTCTTTAAAACATATTCGTAAATATTTAGGTCGGGTTTTCTCAAATTAATTTCGTGCGAAAGAAAAAACCAATCAAAGCAATTTTTGAATTCTTCGTAAAATGAAACGGTTTCTTTTACATAATTAATATGCAGATTATTGGTGTTGCTTAGTAAAATGAGTTTGTAACGTTTGCTTTTTGCAATGTTTTTCAAAAATTCTAATCGGTATAAAGGGAAATCTTTAATGATGTAATTCCAAAGTGTAATAAGTTCATTTTTGTTCATCCAAGGAAACTGTGAATGATAAAATGACAAAAAATCTGAATCATTCATAAGACCTTTTTCGTATTGCTCATTTATTTTTATTAAGTTTTTTGGCAACGCATCAATTTTTAACAGGCGCCGTGTTTTTTGCAAAGAACCTTGTTTTTCTAAATTGATAAACACATCACCAAAGTCAAAAATTAATGTATTAATCATTTTTGTGAATACTTAAAGTATCGTTACTAATTTTTTCAGTTGTTTTTGATTTTGTTGCCCTTAAAATAGGTGCTTTCACACCAGAATTAAATTGCAATTCACTTATAAAAATGCGGGCTTCGTCCCAAAGATTTTCATTTAAAAAAGTCTGTAAGGTTTGTGCGCCACCTTCAATAATAACAGACGTAATTTGATGTTTCCACAATACATCGCAAATCTGTTTGGCAATGTCGTGTTGTGAATCCCAGTTAATACTTTCCAAAATTAAATTGTCAGAAGCTTGAAGTACTTCATTCTTTAGATTTCCAATAACAATGGTTTTGGTATCAGAATTAAATATTTGAAATGAAGGTAATAAGTCACCTTTTGGATTGAGTACAATTCTAATCGGGTTGTTCCCACTCCAATCTCGAACGGTTAAACTTGGATTGTCTTCTTGAACCGTTTTTGAACCGACCAAAATAGCCTGTTCTTCTGCACGCCATTTGTGTACTAATTGTCTTGAATAGGCATTGGTGATCCAAATTGGTTTAATTTCAGATTTTTGATTTGGAGCGATAAAACCATCATCTGTTTCGGCCCATTTTAAAATTATATAGGGTCGTTTTTTATCGTGAAAGGTAAAAAAGCGCTTGTGATGTTCTCTGCAGTCTTCCTCTAAAACTCCAGTGATCACTTCGCAACCAGCAGCTTTGAGTTTTGCAATGCCGCGCCCAGCCACTAACGGATTACTGTCTAAACACCCAATAACAACTTGTTTTATATGATACTTTATAATTAAATCGCTACACGGTGGTGTTTTACCAAAATGCGAACAAGGTTCTAAGGTAACGTATAAAGTTGCCTCGCCAAACAACGAAATATCCTTTACTGCGTTAATTGCATTTACCTCAGCGTGGGCACCACCGTATGGACTTGTAAAACCTTCGGCAATAATTTTGTTTTCACACACTAGAACACAGCCAACCATAGGGTTAGGCGCAGTGGTGCCGAGTCCATTTTTGGCAATTTCAATACAGCGTTTTATGTATTTTTCATGTATCTTCATCCCGCGAAATATCTCCACAAAAATAAGATTTTAAAGTGACTGAAAATAATTATGTAATCAGGCCAATTCAGCCAAGTGATAACCCAAAAATAGCCGCTGCTATAAGAAGTGTTTTAATTGAAGTTGGCGTGCCAAAAGTAGGTACTGCCTATGCCGATAAAGCTTTAGATGAAATGTTTGAAACGTTTAACAAACCAACATCTCGATATTTTGTAGTGGAAAGCAATGGCGAAATTTATGGTGGCGCCGGCGTTGCACAGTTAGATAATTACGATGGACCAATTTGCGAACTGCAAAAAATGTACTTTAAATCAGAAGCCAGAGGAAAAGGTTTAGGTTCAAAAATGATGGCTATGTGTTTGGAGCAAGCTAAAACTTTTGGATATGAACAATGTTATATAGAAACGATGCCTTACATGGAAAATGCTAGAAAGCTATACCGAAAAGTTGGATTTTATTATATTGATGCACCAATGGGAGACACTGGCCATTATTCTTGTAGCGTTTGGATGTTAAAGAACTTATGACCTTTAAAGAAATTCATACACAATTTCACCTAAAACTAGATGCTGAATATGGCAAGAATGAGGTAGATGCGATGTTTTTTTTACTATCGGAGCAATTTTTAAATAAGAAAAGAATCGATTTAAGCCTAACACCATACAATATGCTCGTTGATATAGAATTATCTCAATTAACCGAAGCCTTAAACCGATTGCAAAACAACGAACCAGTTCAATATATTATAGGAACCACCTATTTTTATGGATTAGAATTTAAGGTGAATCAACACACGCTAATTCCGAGACCTGAAACTGAAGAGTTAGTGTCTTTAGCAATTGAGAGTTTAAAACCTCACCATGTTGATTCAGATAAAATAAACATTTTAGACATAGGAACAGGAACTGGTTGTATTGCAATTTCATTGGCAAAACTCATCGGAAATGCTCATGTGTTTGCTTTGGATATTTCAAGCCAGGCACTTAAAATCGCTCAAGAAAATGCAGCCTTAAATGCGGTAGAAGTTTCCTTTATTGAGACTGATATTTTAAAGGAAACAAATTGGACAGAGAATTTTAAGAATATTCAATTTGATGTTATTATTTCAAACCCACCCTATGTACGTGAACTAGAAAAGGCCCAAATGAAAGACAATGTATTAAATTTCGAACCCACTTCTGCCTTATTTGTTTCAGATGAAGATCCGTTAATTTTTTATAGAGCCATCGCAAAGTTCGCTTCAGAATATATGAAGCCAAATGGCTTGTTGTTTTTTGAAATCAATCAATATTTAGCGCAAGAAACCAAAAAAATGCTAGAAATGCATAATTTTGAAACTATTGAAATCTACCAAGATCTTTCTGGCAACGATAGAATGATTAAAGCAACAAAGTAAACCACTAATTGAAAGTTTTCCTATTAAATGAATATACAAGAAACCATAGCGCAACTTAGAGACGAATTACACCAGCATAACTATAATTATTATGTTTTGGACGCGCCCACTATTTCCGATTTTGAATTTGACCAATTATTAGATAAACTTCAAAAGTTAGAAAAGGAGCATCCAGAATTTTCTGACGACAATTCACCCACACAACGCGTTGGTGGCGCAATTACTAAAAACTTCGAAACGGTAACGCACAAAAACCGAATGTATTCGCTTTCTAATTCCTATTCAAAAGAAGATTTATTGGATTGGGAAAGCCGCATTAAAAAAATGGTTGATGGTGAGGTTCACTATACATGTGAATTAAAATATGATGGTGCTTCTATTAATTTAACCTATAAAAATGGTTTTTTGCTAAGTGCCGTTACCCGTGGTGATGGTGAAAAAGGTGACGACGTTACAGCTAATGTTAAAACTATAAAGTCTGTTCCTTTAAAATTATCAGGCGATTTTCCTGAAGAATTTGAAATTAGAGGTGAAATCATTCTGCCGATTGATGGATTTAATAAAATGAATGAAGAGCGCCTAGAAATTGGCGAAGAACCGTACCGAAACCCCAGAAACACAGCCTCAGGAAGTTTAAAATTACAAGACAGTGCTGAGGTTTCCAAACGCCCTTTGGAATGTTTGCTTTACAGTATAAAGAGCGATAATCTTTTCGCCGATAATCAATATGAAAGTCTTCAAAAGGCGAGAAATTGGGGTTTTAAAGTTCCGAAGGAAGCCAAATTGGTTCATGATATCGATGAAGTATTAGCCTACATTTCAAATTGGGACAAGCAGCGACACCATTTGCCTTATGAAATTGACGGTGTTGTAGTAAAGGTCAATAGTTTTGCTCAGCAAGATGAACTTGGCTTTACTGCAAAATCGCCGCGTTGGGCGATGGCTTATAAATTTAAAGCTGAACGGGTGAGTACGCTTCTAAATGCGATTACCTATCAGGTTGGTCGCACGGGTGCGGTTACGCCAGTTGCCAATTTAGAACCGGTTGAATTGGCTGGAACCATTGTAAAACGTGCCTCATTACACAATGCAGATATTATAGAAAAATTAGATATTAGGGTAGGAGATACGGTATTTGTAGAAAAGGGTGGTGAAATCATTCCCAAAATAATTGCTGTTGATCTTACAAAGCGTTTGCCGAATTCTAGTCCTACCGAATACCTAACGCATTGCCCCGAATGTGATACCATGTTAGAGCGCATTGAAGGTGAAGCGCAACATTACTGCCCGAATTATAATTCCTGTAATCCTCAAATCATTGGACGAATTCAACATTTTATATCCAGAAAAGCTTTGGATATTGATGGACTTGGGGCAGAAACTGTGACTTTATTAGTGAATGCAGGTCTTATCAGCAACTATTCCGATTTATTTGAACTAACAAAAGATCAAGTTATTCCGTTGGAACGAATGGCCGATAAAAGCGCAGAAAATTTAATCAATGGAATAGAGGCATCTAAAGCGATTCCTTTTGAGCGTGTACTATTCGCATTAGGAATTAGATATGTTGGTGAAACCGTTGCTAAAAAATTAGCTAAGCATTTTAAAAATATCGATGCGATTGCACTTTCGAGTTTCGAGGAATTAAAGAATGTAGATGAAATTGGAGAAAAAATTGCAGAAAGTGTTAAAGCCTTCTTTGAAGCGGAAGAAAATAGAAACATAATTAGCAGACTTAAATCATTCGGTTTGAAATTTGAGCTAGATGAATCGGAACTAGCAAACCAAACCGATAAATTAAAAGGACAAACTATTGTTGTTTCCGGCGTATTCGAAAATATTTCAAGAAATGAAATTAAAAAGTTAATTGAAGACAATGGCGGTAGGGTAGCATCTTCAATTTCTACAAAAACTTCTTTCGTAGTGGCAGGGAACGATATGGGACCGAGCAAAAGAACAAAAGCCGAAAGCTTGAACATTCCTATTATTTCTGAAGTGGATTTTCTAAATAAACTGATGTAAATTCTTACAAAATTAAAAAAAACATCGTTAAAATGTCAAATAATTCGTTTATATGTAAATTATTTTTATATTTGTAAACCCAAATCTATTAAAATGAACGATAAGCTAGTTCTTAAAAGCCTACTTGTATTGTTGGCAATCGCCTTTATAGTTGTGCAAGTTATGGGCATGGAGTTTTATGGCGCTGGAATAAAAGCAGTTTTATTAATTGGACTCACAGCACTTTATTACATGTCTGTTGAACAAAAAAGTATTTATTTCAAATTATTTTTATTATTTTTCACTGCTGGCGCAATTCTTGACTTTGTAGCATGGTTAGAACTTACCACTTCATTATTTAACAATAAAGTTTATTACTACGTTATTAATTCACTTTTTATTTTCGCATATTTATTGCTGATCATAAAAGTGTTACGTGGGTTAGACCTGAAGATATTGGTCAGAAAATTACCGTTTCACATCATTATTCTTGTAGTATTGGATGTTTTTAGCGTAATTGTTATTTCTGAAACAACTGAAAAGGTTCTAAATCCAACAGAATATTTCCTTGAATTTGTTTACAACTCGGTTGTGATGGCTTTACTTTCTGTTGCCTTGTTAAATTATATTTACAGAGATGATATTAAATCTATGAATCTTTTAATAGGCTCAATATTAATTGTTTTCTCTGAGGTAATTCAACTAGCATATTTTTACATTGAGAGCAGCAATACACTCAATATTATGTGTTCGGTTTTACTGGTTGGAGCATTTTTATTCTTTTATATTCATTCAACCTTGAAAAACAGCGAACCTATCATGAGTCCTTATAGTGACGATCTAAAAATTTAAGTCTTAAATTTTAATAATTTATCAAACAATGATTGAAGTTCCTTTACTGTCAGCTTTCCCTGCAGCATCAAAATAGAAATCAATTTTTCCTAAATACAATCCGAAACAACCCACTTGATTTACCAATATATTTTTATTTTCTGCATTTTTAGTAACAGTCGGTTTATCTAAAAAGGTGTGTGTATGACCGCCTATAATTAAATCAATATTCTTGGTTAAACTAGCAAGTTTTAAATCGGAAATTTTCTCACTGTTCGAATAGTTATAGCCCAAATGCGACAGGCAAATTATTAAATCGCATCCTTCGTTTTCTTTTAGAGTTCTGGCAGTGTCTTGAGCAATTTCAACTGGATCGAGATATTCGGTTTCTTTATACAGACTTTTATCTACGAGACCTCTCAATTCAATACCAAGCCCGAAGATTCCAATTTTAATGCCATCTTTTACGATAATATGATAAGGTTTTACATGGGTATCCATTACCGTATTTCTAAAATTATAATTAGCGGATACAAATTGAAAATCGGCGTACGGCAGTTGTGTATAAAGCCCGTCAATACCGTTGTCAAAATCGTGATTGCCAATGGTAGCCACATCGTATTTAAGCTTGCTCATCAACTTAAATTCCAATTCGCCACCGTAATAATTAAAATAGGGTGTGCCTTGAAAAATATCGCCAGCATCCAATAAAAGTGTATTTGGATTTTCTTGTCTTATGGCTTCAATTAAACTAGCGCGTTTGGCAACACCACCTTTATTGGCATTTCGTCCATCTTCGGGGCCAAAAGCATCAACATGGCTGTGAACATCATTGGTGTGAAGAATGGTGATTTTCTTTTGTGGTTTTGCCAACGATTGTAAACTTAATCCACCCAAACCTAAAAAAGCAGTTGCCAAAGTTGTTTGTTGCACAAATTGTCTTCTTTTCATTTAATTAATTTTTTTGGGTGAATCGATCGTCAATAACTGGGTTTAGTGTATCAACTTTTTTAAAATAGTCGATGAGTGTAGTTCTTACTTTATAGTCTAATACATACTCACCTTCATTTGGTTGAAAAAAGACCATGCCATCTCCACCATTGTATAAATAATCGTTTGTGGCAATGTAATAAATTTTATGTTTTTCAATTGGCTTCCCATTGACTGATGAAGAAATAACTTTGAAATCCTTGTCTAGTTCCAATTGTAATCCTGAAATTGGATGTGCTCGCTTTGCGCGACTTAAATATGCGATTAGATCTTCAATTTGCTGACCTTTAAGCGCTACGACAATCACCGAGTTTTCAAACGGCATCACGCCAAATGCAGTGCGAGTTGTCACATTTCCTTTCGAAATTATAGAACGAATACCGCCGTGATTCAGCAGCACAAAATCAATATTGTTACCTGTACGGGAGTTAAAAATAGGATTAGATTGTTCTAAAACCACATCGGCAACCAAATTGCCAATGGCAGTATTTAAATGCCCATCAGTTTTAGAATAGGTATCTACCGCATAAGCCAAAACACTATCCAAATCTTTATTGATGCGCTCTCGATAAGGCGCAACAAAATTTTCGATGTCTTGATTGGTGGCTAAGTTATCGTTAATTTCAATGCGTTTGCCTTCAATTTTAACAAGCTGAAAATCGTTTTTACAACTCACAAAAAGCAAGGCTACTGCTATAATACTTAGGTTTTTTATAGTCATTAAAATCTATATTAATGTTAACAAAAAGTTGTGACACCTTTTGCTACCTTTGTCCAAAGGTTAAATATAAATGTTTTTAAAGGGTTTTCGGGACAAGTCAAACCAAAAATTTATTAAGAAATTATTAAATAACAAACCGCCTACTGTGGTGGCTAATGAGCTTCAAACAATTGGAGTTTTATTAAATTTTAATGAATTTAATGATTTTGAATTATTTAGAAAACTATTTAAAGAATTGGAATTAACATCGCCAAAGTGTCGGGTAGCGGCATTTATAGACGATGAAAAGCAAATCACTAGTACCTGGAACACTTATTTTATACCTAAAAATATTGGATGGAATGGCAAAATTGAAAGTGTTGATTTAGAAACATTCATTAATGCCGATTTTGATGTTTTGATAAGTTATTACAATCAAAGTAAGGTTGAGTTAAATCTTATAACGGCATTATCTAAAGCCAAATTTAAAATAGGATTGACCAATGTTGATGACCGTTATTACGATTTAATCATTAATATAAAAACAGACCAATTCAATATATTCAAAACAGAATTAAAAAAATATTTAAAGATTTTAAAATTAATTTAATGACACAATTTTTCGGCACTGGCGTGGCTCTAATAACGCCATTCAATCAAGATTTATCGGTAGATTATTCAGCACTTAAAAAATTGGTTGAGTACAACATTGAAAACGGTACCAATTATTTGGTAATTAGCGGTACAACAGGTGAAAGTGTAACTATTACAGCAGAAGAAAAAGTTGAAATAATTAACACGATTAAAAAAGTTAATGCTGGCAGAATACCTATAGTTTTAGGAATTGGTGGCAACAATACTTATAGTGTAATCGAAGAAATTAAATCGACTAATTTTGAAGGTATCGATGCCATTTTATCTGTGTCGCCATATTATAGTAAACCAACACAAGAAGGCATTTATCAGCATTTTAAAGCAGTTTCCGATGCGAGTCCGGTACCTATTATATTGTATAATGTACCAGGAAGAACATCATCCAACATGTTACCCGAAACGACGTTGCGATTAGCAAACGATTTTGAAAATATCATCGCAGTGAAGGAAGCTGGCAACAATGTGGCGCAATACCTCCAACTTTTAAAAAATAAACCAAATGACTTTTTAATCATTTCTGGTGATGACGATTTGGCTCTGGGTGTGGTATTGGCAGGTGGAGCTGGTGTAATTTCAGTGATTGGTCAAGCTCTACCTAAACAATTTACGTCTATGATTCAGTTAGGTTTAAAAGGAAAAGCTAAAGGAGCTTATGAACTACACTTTAAATTAATGGATATAACAGGACTAATTTTTAAAGAAAATAATCCTGCAGGAATTAAGGCAGTTTTAGAAGCTTTAGGTATTTCTAACGATTTTGTTAGATTGCCTTTAGTTCCTGCTTCGACAAGTTTGAAAGGCGAAATTAAAAGTGCTTTAGAGCAATTTTAAACATAAATAAGTGCAAATATAAAATTTTCTAAAACAGAATTCTGATAATTATTTGATGTACAAAACAATAATTGTTTTTATTATACGTATAAAAAATGTACATTTGCCAACTATTTTAGTTATGAAAAACACCGTATATATATTATCTTTTTTGCTTGTATTGACATCTTGTAGTGATTTTCAAAAGGCTTTAAAGTCTGAGGATACTGCTACAAAATTCCAGTTGGGCACTACCTTGTTTGAAGAGGGTAAGTGGAACAAAGCCAATAGGTTATTTGCTCAAATTGTGCCAGAATATCGTGGAAAACCGCAAGCTGAGAAACTTATGTATATGTATGCCATGACCTTTTACAATATGGAAGATTTTTATCTATCGGCATATCAATTAGAGCGTTTTGAAAGTAGCTACCCCAATAGTGAAAAGGTAGAAGAAGCCGGATTTTTGGCTGCCAAAAGTGCCTATAAAATTTCACCAATTTATAGCAAGGAGCAAAAAGAGACTATTGAAGCTATCGAAAAACTTCAACTTTTTATAAACAGATATCCCGATTCGCAATATCTCTCCGAAGCCAATAACATGGTTAAAGAATTAGATTTAAAATTAGAAAGAAAAGCATACGAAATTGCCAAGCAATATAACAAAATAACCGACTATTCGGCTTCTATCAAGTCTTGCGAAAATTTTATTTTAGAATTTCCAGGGAGCGTTTATAGAGAAGATATATTTTTTGTGAGATTAGATTCAGCTTATAAATTTGCAATAAACAGCGTGGAATCTAAAAAACAAGATAGAATTAAAGAAGCGCTTACATATTTCCAGGCATTTAAAAAATCCTATCCAAAATCAGGAAATATGGAATTGGCAGAATCGATGAATACCGAATTAGTAGACTTGCAACAACAATTTAATACCAAAAGTTAATACCTTATATAAAATGGATTTAAAAGGCACAAAAGCTCCCGTAAGTACTGTAACTTACAATCGTAATCAAGTAGATGCACCTACCGATAACATCTATGAAGCAATTGCTGTAATTTCAAAACGCGCTGAGCAAATCAACACGGATATTAGACGTGAGCTAGTTGATAAACTTGAAGAGTTTGCAACTTTCAACGATAGCTTAGAAGAAATTTTTGAAAACAAAGAACAAATCGAAGTATCTAAATTTTACGAAAAATTACCAAAACCACATGCTTTAGCAGTGCAAGAATGGTTGGACGATAAAATTTACTATCGCAATACGGAAGACAGCATCCCAGAATAACTATTTAATGTCTATTTTAAGCGGTAAAAATATTTTAGTCGGTATAAGTGCCGGAATTGCTGCTTACAAATCTGCACACTTAGTAAGAGGCTTTATTAAAGCAGGCGCCAACGTAAAAGTTGTAATGACGCCTGCTTCAAAAGACTTTATAACGTCGCTTACGCTTTCTACTCTTTCAAAAAATCCTGTTTTGTCATCTTTTGTCAATGAAAAAGATGGTGGTAAAAACGATAATCCCATGTGGAACAATCACGTAGAATTAGGCCTATGGGCCGATTATTTTGTGATTGCACCAGCCACTGCTAACACCTTGTCTAAAATGGCGACTGGCGAATGCGACAACCTTCTATTGGCCACGTATCTGTCAGCTAAATGCCAAGTTTTCGTCGCACCCGCAATGGATTTGGATATGTACAAACACCCAAGCGTAATAACCGCTCTCGAAAAATTAGCATCTTACAATAATATTATCATTCCTGCTACCTTGGGTGAATTGGCGAGCGGATTGGTTGGCGAAGGTAGAATGGCCGAGCCTGAAGATATAGTTACTTTCCTTGAAACGTATGTTTTAAAGCAATTGCCATTATATGGCAAAAAAGTTTTAATTACGGCTGGTCCCACGTATGAAGCGATAGATCCAGTGCGTTTTATTGGAAATCATTCTAGTGGAAAAATGGGCTTTGAAATCGCAAAAGCAGCGGCAAATTTGGGTGCTGAGGTTATGCTAATCACTGGTCCTTCAGCGGAAACTGTAAACCATTCATCAATTAAACGTATTGATGTAGTAAGTGCAGAACAAATGTACGATGCCGTTCACCAATATTTCAATACCACGGATATTGCGATTCTCTCCGCTGCTGTAGCCGACTACAAACCCAAAATTTATGCCAGTCAAAAAATAAAAAAACAAGTTGCAACGTTATCCTTAGAATTAGAAAAAACAAAGGATATTCTAAAAAGCTTAGGAGCGATCAAAACGCATCAGTTTTTAGTGGGATTTGCCTTAGAAACTGAAAATGAACTTGAAAATTCAAAACTCAAATTGAAATCTAAAAATCTCAATTTAATTGTCTTGAATTCTTTAAACGACGACGGAGCAGGATTTGGAGTATCCACAAATAAAGTTACCTTTATAACTGAAAATAACGAAACAATTCAATTCAACAAAAAGCCAAAAGCAGAGGTAGCAATAGATTTGCTTCAACAAGTATTAAAACAATTACATGCTTAGACTTATATTTTTTGTAATGATAATGTTCTCAATTAGTTCCTTTTCGCAGGAATTAAATTGTAATGTTGTAGTTGATGCACAACGAACGGCAAATCAAAATGTCCAAATTTTTCAAGCACTAGAAAAACAATTATCGGAGTTCATCAACAACACAAAGTGGACTAACAAGAGCTATAAAAATCAGGAGAAAATTAATTGCAATATGGTAATTAATGTTCAAAATTATAACAGTAATGTGTTTACAGCAACCTTGCAAATTCAGGCTTCAAGACCAGTTTACAACGCTACTTATACCACGCCAATCTATAATTTTAACGATAGAGATTTCACTTTTGAATATTTAGAATTTCAAAATTTAGTTTACAATCCAAATCAGTTTGAATCGAATCTTATTTCAGTTATCACCTTTCATATTTATATGATTTTAGGGATGGATGCCGATACTTTCACTAAAAATGGTGGCGACGAATATTTTAGACAAGCGCAAACCATAGCCAACTACTCACAACAAGGTGGTGGCAAAGGTTGGAGTTTACAAGACGGATTACAGTCTCGATTTGCCTTAATAGACAATTTATTGTCGCCAACTTTTGAAGAATTTAGATCGGTGATGTACACCTATCATATGATTGGATTAGACCAAATGAGCGATAACACAATGAAAGGCAAACAGGTGATTGCGTCTGTTTTTCCGCAATTGCAAAAAATGAATCAGCGACGACCTAATTCATTTTTAATGCGCGTGTTTTTTGATGCGAAAGCCGATGAAATTACTCAAATTTTTAGCGGTGGACCAAAAGTAGATGTAGCCGAAATTATTGATACTCTTAATAAAATTGGCCCAACGTATTCCACTAAATGGCGCAATATTAAATTTTAATTTGACATTCAAACTTCAAGTATTCTATATTTCAGATTTCTCGGTTAACTTTGTATAAATATTATTAAAGTTAGTCTGTGTTAGCAAGTCTTTATATACAAAATTACGCCCTTATTAGTCAGCTGAAAGCCAATTTCAATAACGGTTTAACCATTATTACAGGTGAAACTGGTGCTGGAAAATCTATTCTTTTAGGAAGTTTAGGAATGATCATGGGAAAAAGAGCAGATCTTTCGGCTATTGGTAATACCAACGATAAATGTATTATTGAAGCCACTTTTGATGTTAGTAAATACAAACTTCAAGCACTTTTTAAAGATTTAGATTTAGACTACGATACTCAAACTATTATCCGACGTGAAATTTTACCATCAGGGAAATCGCGTGCTTTTGTAAATGATACCCCAGTGAATCTCGAAGTGCTGCAAACACTTTCGGCAAATTTAATCGACATCCATTCGCAACATCAAACTTTAGAGTTAACTAACGACGATTTTCAGTTTGAAATAATTGATGCCTTAGCAGAGAACCAAAAGCTAATTGCTGATTATCAACTTGAATTACAAAATTATAAATCCTATATTTCAGAATTAGCTCAATTAAAATCCGAACAAGCCGAAGCTTTAAAAGCTTTAGATTACAATCAGTTTTTGTTTAATGAACTTGAGACAATTAATTTAGAATCAATAGATTTAACTGTACTTGAGCAAGAATACGAAGCTTTGAGTAATGTGGAGTTTATTGCAGAGCAACTCGCATCTAGTTCAGATTTGCTCAACAATGAAAGTATTGGTCTTATAGCTAATATTTCGGTGTTAAAACAAACACTTTCACGAATATCAAATTTTTCAAAAAACTATGAAGAATTAACACAACGCGTTGAAAGTGTTTTAATTGAATTAAAAGATGTCAACATTGAAGTTGAAGATGCTTCGGAAAATTTAGAAATAAATCCATCGGCATTAGAAGCTCTAGACGCACAGCTTAAATTGATAAACAACCTGCTTCAAAAGCACAATGTTGAAGCCATTGCCGATTTATTGGCTATTCGTGAAGATTTATCAGTAAAGATTCAAAATTCTTTTAATAATGATAAAAGAATACTTAAACTTGAGCAAGCCCTTACAACTTCTGAAAAAGATTTATCAAACCGAGCCGAAAGTTTGCATCAAAGAAGACAAAAGGCAGTGCCTCTTCTTATTAAACAATTAAAGCAAATCCTTCAAAATTTAGGAATGCCCAATGCCGATTTCAAATTGGAATTTGCCAAAAGCAAGATCTTTAAATCAAATGGCACCGATGATTTATCCTTTCTATTTTCGGCTAATAAGGGTAGTAATTTTCAACTTCTCAAAAAATCAGCTTCAGGCGGTGAGTTGTCTAGAATAATGATGGCTATCAAATCTATTTTAAGTAATTACATACAAATGCCAACCATCATGTTCGATGAAATTGATACAGGAGTTTCAGGAGAAATCGCCAATAAAATGGCTAAAGTAATGAAACAACTTAGTAATAATTTACAGGTATTCGCCATTACCCATTTACCGCAAATTGCCGCAAAAGGAGAATCACATTTCAAAGTTTTTAAAGAAGATATCGATGCACAAACACAAACCAAGCTCAAACTTTTGGATAAAGATGAACGCGTTGTTGAAATCGCACAAATGTTGAGTGGTAGCAGTTTGCCGAGCTCTGCCATTGCGCACGCTAAACAATTATTGAACTAAAATATTTTCAACTTCAGTTTGCATTGAAACTTTTTTAACTTTGAACATTGAACATTAAATCTTAAACCAACAAACATGTCATACAATTTATTAAAAGGAAAAAGAGGAATTATTTTTGGTGCATTAGATCCCAATTCAATTGCATGGATTACGGCAGAACGCGTTCATGAAGAAGGCGGAACCTTTGTGTTGACCAATGCACCCATTGCAATGCGTATGGGGCGAATAAATGATTTAGCCGAAAAGACTGGTGCTCAAATTATTCCTGCCGACGCCACTTCCATTGAAGATTTAGAGAATTTGGTAGCTAAATCTATGGAAATACTTGGTGGTAAATTAGATTTCGTTTTACATTCTATTGGCATGTCTATAAACGTTAGAAAAGGTCGCCATTACACCGACCAAAATTACGATTGGACGCAAAAAGGTACCGATGTTTCAGCCATGTCATTCCATAAAGTGATGCAAACCCTTTATAAAGCTGATGCCATGAACGAATGGGGTAGCATTGTAGCATTAACTTATATGGCCGCACAACGGGTATTTCCCGATTACAATGATATGGCAGATAATAAAGCCTATTTAGAAAGTATAGCCCGTAGTTTTGGTTATTTCTTCGGAAAGGATAAGAAAGTACGTGTCAATACCATTTCACAATCACCAACACCTACTACAGCTGGCCAAGGCGTAAAAGGATTTGATGGATTTATAGCTTATGCCGAAAAAATGTCCCCGCTTGGAAATGCCACGGCTTTAGACTGCGCGAACTATACTGTGTCGCTTTTTAGTGATCTAACCAAGCGCGTCACCCTACAAAACTTGTTTAATGATGGCGGATTTAGCAATATGGGAGTAAGTGATGCTGTCATGGATGGGTTTATGGGTGAAGAATAATTGTAATTCTTTTGTATATTCGTGAATGGCTTAAATGACTATTCTTTTGAAATATATCTCAGTTTTAATGCTTTTTTTGGGAATGCAATCTTTGTTGTATTCGCAAATTTATTTTCAAGATAGGTCTAGTGTTCTCGGTTTAAACTTAAGCACAGGAAATACTTATTTAGGAAATGGCGTCAGTTTTTTTGATTATAACCAAGATGGCTGGGACGATATTACACTCGCAACTGGAGCCGATAACAAAGTGCGCTTTTTTAAAAATGTCTTTGGTAGTTTTTTTGAAGAAGTATTGTTAGACGCGCCTGCTTATCAAACTAAACAAATTAATTGGGTCGATTTTGATAACGATGGCGATTATGACCTATTTGTAACGAGCGACACCAATGGGAATCGATTGTATCAAAATGACGGCAATTTCAATTTTATAGACATTACTGAAACAGTAGGGTTACCAACGCAAAATTTATTCACTTACGGCGCATCCTGGGGCGACTATAATAATGATGGATTTTTAGACGTATTCATATGTAACAGAGATGAATATAATTTAGAAACCCCAAATTTTTTATTTCGAAACAATGGCGATGGCTCATTTACTGATGTAAGCATTGAAGCTGGTATTAAAACTACGAGTGAGATGTCGTTTTGCGCAGCTTTTTTTGATTTCGATAATGATGGTTTTCAGGACATATATGTTTCAAACGATAAAACTTCATTTCGCAACACACTCTACAAAAACAATGGTAATGGTACTTATACTGATGTAAGTGAAATTTCAGGAACGGATATTGGGATAGACGCTATGTCGGTTACGATTGATGATTTTAACTATGACGGTTGGATGGACATTTATATTACCAATGGCACTGAAGGCAACGTATTTTTTCATAACAATGGCGATGGAACATTCACTGATATAGCTGAGTCTACGGGAACTTTGTTTAATAGTATTGGTTGGGGCGCTGTTTTTTTTGATGCTGAAAACGATACGGATTTAGATTTGTACGTAAGCGGAAACTATATTCCCAATCCCATTTATTTATCTTCTGCATTTTATGAAAATAATGGGCAAGGTATTTTCAACATTCCTTCAAATTCAGGACTGGGTAATGACACAGGTGAAAGCTTTTCAAATGCGATTGGCGATTTTAACAATGATGGCTTAAGCGATATAGTTGTAACCAACGGAAACAACGAAACTATTTTCCTGTGGCAGAACCAAACAACGACCGCTAATAAATGGCTAAAAGTGGCTTTGGAAGGCACACAAAGTAATCGAGATGGTATTGGGTCTTTAATTGAAATTTCTGTAAATGGTAATATTCAATATCGATATACACTTTGTGGCGAAGGCTATTTATCGCAAAACTCAGGCACAGAAATTTTTGGTGTAGGAACCGCTTCGACTATAGATTACGTGAAAGTAAATTGGTTAAGTGGTATTGAAGACATCGTTTATAATGTGTCACCCAACCAAAAGTTGAACATAGTTGAGGGTTCTACATTATCGGTAAATCAGCTTAATAATAACTTTTGGTTAAATTATAACAACCCAGTTGATAATACATTAACACTGGCATCAATTAATGAAATTAATAACATACAGTTTTACAACCTCTTAGGTCAAGAGGTATATAGAAATTCAAAAATTAACTCGCGATATTTTGAGGTAGATCTATACTTTTTAAATTCAGGTGTTTATATTGTAGTGCTTGATTTTGTTCTTTTAAAGGAAACCATTAAAATCGTTAAAAACTAAATATATTTCAGAGTTAGTTTTTCCAATCTTTTTACACTTTTAATCGCTGTTTTTGGCTTTTTATCTATTCAAATAGAATAATGCTTTGTTTTAATTTAGAATTGATATTTTAGTAATTGATTTAACACATTATTAACTTAAAACTAACTTTATGAAGAAAATTACTTTAAATTTTATTTCAATCTTAACTCTTAGTGTTTGTTTGCTATTCACTGTAAGTAGTAGCGCACAAGTTTTTTATTCAGAATCTTGGACAGATTCTGGTCCTGGTTTAGCTGGTTGGACTAATGCTGGAACAGGAGGTAACTTTTCCAGAGCCGCTGCTGCCACAGTTTGCGATGGTGCTGGCGCCAGAGCTAATATCTTTTCTGCTGGTAATGTTAAGCAATTTATATCCCCATTATTAGGTATTAGTGATGGTGGTTTAACAACGTTTGAATTTGAGTATAAAGTGGCCATTTGGAGTGCAAACACAACAGGTGCTCCAGGTACTGATTTTACTATTGATATTGAGTGGGCAATAGATTTGGCTGGGCCTTGGTTAAACTTAGGACAAATTAATGACGCTAATCATGCAGTTTCTGGTGATTGTGCACCTGGTCCGGGCACCTATCAGTTTACTCCAAATGTAGGTGATGAGGTTTACGTGCGATTTGTAATAACTCGTTTAGCTGGCGATAACTTTTATAATTTTGATAATGTTACAGTTCAAGAACCTATAACATCTGCTCCTAACTGTGATGCAACTTTAACTGCAACCACAGAGGTAGGTATTGCAGGTGATATTTCATGGTCAGCCGCGACAGGTGCACCCAATGCTTACGATTTAACTGTAGGTACTACAGCTGGAGGATCAGAGGTTTTAGCCACTACCGATGTTGGTAATGTTACTTCTTTTAATGTAGGAATGCTCGAATTTTCAACTACGTATTATGTGACTATAGTACCAAAAAATGATAATGGTTCCGCCACGGGATGTGTGGAACAAACTTTTGTAACAAAAGAAGCGCCAGCACCTCCAACTGTTGATATTGTTTTTGACTTAAATTCTTGCGGAGATTCAGATAGTTATGAGGTGTCCTACAGTGCTTCAGATCAACCTTTTGTTTGGGTACAATTAAATTATGCAGGAGGTTGTGACTCTATTACAGTAGATACTTTGGGTAGTACGGGTAGTAGTAGTGGTGGTCGTCTTGACACAGAAATTGGATTATATGATTCAAATGGGCTTTTAATAGGCGACAATGATGATTTAGAATCAGGTAATGTTTTAAGTAGTTTAACTGTCGCCTCATTACCGGCGGGAACCTATTACATTGTAGCAGGTCCATTTAATACGGTTTTTGGTGCTGAAGATTTTAATGTTACCACAACAAATACCACTAGAACTGGAAATCTCTTTATCAATGCCAGTACACCTTCTAATGAAACAGCAGAATTCGTTAACCTTCAATTTCCATTTGAAGCAACTATTGAACAAGGAAGTACAGCCACTATTTTTGCACAAATTTTCAAATCTGGAATTACCGAACCTGCAGGTCAAGGTGCAGGTATAGAGGCTTGGATTGGGGTAAGTGACACTGATGCAACGACTGCCGCAGATTTTGAAAACGCAGGTTGGAATTGGGTGCCAGCTACTTATAATGTTGATAATGGTAACAATGATGAGTATCAAGCCGAAATAGGTGTTGGTTTAGTTCCTGGAACTTATTATTATGTGAGTAGATTTTCAGTTTTAGGGGGACCTTTTTCTTACGGCGGAATTAATCCCGGAGCATCTGATGGTAATTTTTGGGATGGAACTAATTTCGTTTCAGGTGTTTTGACTGTAACTGCACCACCACCGCCAGTTAATGATAACTGCATTGATGCAACAGAAGTCACAGCACCTTCTACTACACCTTTTAGTACTTTAGCAGCCACTACTGATGGTCCTGGGGCAATTTGTGGCACAGCACCTGGCGGTCCAAACGTTTGGTTCAAATTTACGGCAACGGGAGAAGGTTCATTAGTTGTTAGTACTTGCAACGATGCCGATTTTGACACTAAAATAAATGTTTATAGCGGCGAATGTGGCGCCTTAGTTTGTGAAGGAGGTAATGACGATGCAGCGGGTTGTAGTTTAACTAGTGAGCTTACGTTAAATAATTTACCTTCAGGTGACTATTATATTGCTGTAAGTGGATTTTTAGGTGCTACAGGAACTGGCAACTTGACCTTAAACTTTACTTTGTCAAATAGCGACTTTGACAGTCCAAGCTCATTTAGTTTCTTCCCAAACCCTGTTCTAAACACTCTTACTCTAACCGCTCAAAACAACATCGAGCAAGTAACCGTTTTTAACATGCTAGGTCAAGCAGTTTTAAAATTAGCTCCTAATAATACAACGAGTGAAGTTGACATGAATAACCTAGTTTCTGGAACCTATTTTGCTCAAGTAACCGTTAACGGTATTGTGAAAACCGTAAAAGTGGTGAAACAATAATAAATTACCCTATATAACTGAATATAAAACCCGTTTGTAACTGAACGGGTTTTTTTGTATTATATCTATTATTATAAATATGTTAGCATTTCAGAAAAAATATTAATATTTTCGTTTAAGTTTATACTATAATTAACATTTAAAAAATTTAACTTATGAAGAAAATTACTTTTTTCCTTTTATCATTAACCACGGTTTTTAGTTTCGCCCAAAATGGTGGTGACACATGTGCTAGCGCTGTTGCCGTAACTCCAGGTTCATTTACTGGAACTACTATTACCCAAGGAGTTAGTGGTGCTACAGCCGCTGGATTCGATGCTGCTTGGTTTGCTTTTACTCCTGATGAAGACGGTACTATCGACGTATCTTCATGTTTAGGAGGTGCAGATACACGTTTGTGGATACGTACAGGGACGTGCGGGTCATTGAATTTGGTGGCGCAATCAGACGATGTCTGTGCATTTAATCCAGATGGAACAGGTAGCTTATGGGCAGCTGAAATCACCGAATTTGCGGTGTCAGCTGGGGTTACTTATTTTATTGAATGGGATGATAGATGGAGCACTGCATCTTTTGATTGGTCATTATCCTTTAATGCACCACCTGCTTGTAGTGAGGTAAATGCGATTTTTGCAGATATACTACTAGGTGACCAATTAGACTTTAGTTGGACTCCTGCAGATTTTGGACCACCAGTAGGATATAACTGGGAAATTGTTGCAGATGGTGCTGGTCAAGGAAACAGCATAGTTGTTTCAGGCAACACCGCGGGTACTAATGCGTCTTCAGGGAGCGTCTTAACCTTGAATACGCCTTATGATTTGTTTATTCAAACCGATTGCGGTGGTGGCGTAACATCTGCCTGGGTTGGTCCAATTAATTTTACGACCTTAAGTTTTACCCCAGTTGTAAATGATTTATGCGCTGGTGCATTACCTGTAAGTGTACAAGGTGATGTTGCTACAGCTGCTGCAGCAGTTTATGAACCAGGTTCAGTTGCAGATACTGCTAATACTGATATCTTTGGTTTAGCCTGTAATGGCTTTACAGGAAATGCTTTAGACGATGTTTGGTTTTCTTTCGTTGCCGGTTCTGAAAATGTTAATATTACAGCGGATACAAATTTTGATGCTGTTTTAACCTTGTTTTCTGGCGATTGTGATAATTTAATTCAACTAGATTGTGCTGATGATGATGGCGCTGGAGCAGGAGGAATAGAAGAAATTAATGCCACTGGTTTAACAATAGGAGATACATATTATTTTAGAGTTTATTTCTTTGGTACTAATCCTATGAATTCTACATTTGAGTTTGCTGTTTGGACACCTCAAACATTAAGCAACGAGGATGTTTTGGCAAATACCAATTTTTCATATTTTCCAAACCCAGTTAAAAACACTTTGATATTAAAGGCTCAAAATAGCATTGAAAATGTAACCGTTTTTAATATGTTAGGTCAGGCAGTTATAAAAACCACTCCAAACGCTATGGAAAGCGAAATAGATATGCAATCACTAAACACAGGTACTTATTTTGCCCAAGTAACCATCAATAATGTTACTAAAACTATTAAACTTTTAAAGCAATAAGGCTGTAAAAACAACAAGTAAATTCTATAACCCGCCAGTCAATGTTGATTGGTGGGTTTTTTATTTAGTTTAACTACTTTTGTTAGGTATGAATCCAATGTATTTTTCATTTATAATCCCAGTTTATAACAGGCCTACAGAAGTTGAAGAGCTTCTAAGTAGTATGACTGAACTTTCTGGCAATTATAACTTTGAGGTGGTAATTATCGAAGATGGCTCAAATGAATCTTCAAAGCCAGTGGTAGATCAATTTTCACATCTATTAAATATCAGTTACTTCTTTAAGGAAAATTCGGGGCCTGGTGATTCTCGGAATTATGGAATGAAACGTGCCAAAGGCACTTACTTTATCATTTTGGATTCGGACTGTTTGTTGCCAGCGAACTATTTATTAGAAGTACACAAAGGACTTCAAGATAATTATGTTGATTGTTTTGGTGGGCCAGACGCGGCGCATGCCTCATTTTCTGCATTGCAGAAAGCCATTAATTTTGCAATGACCTCATTTATTGCCACTGGTGGTATAAGAGGTGGTAAGAAACAGTTAAATTCTTTTCAACCTCGAAGCTTTAATATGGGCTTGTCTAAAATTGCCTTTGAAGCCTCTAGCGGATTTGGTAATATTCATCCTGGCGAAGATCCCGAATTAACAATAAGACTTTGGAAACTGGGTTTTAAAACAGCTTTATTTCAAGATGCCTATGTATATCATAAACGCCGGATATCATGGCCTAAATTTTATAAGCAAGTTTATAAATTTGGTTTGGTACGTCCAATTCTAAATAAGCGCTATCCCGAGCATCAAAGCCTGGTTTTTTGGTTTCCAAGCTTGTTTTGTCTGGGTTTTATAATGTCGGTGTTATTGACGATTTTTGGCTTTTATATCTTTTTTGCCGTCTATTTATTGTATTTTTTCACCGCATTTGTGTTGGCTTTTATTAAAGAACAAAATCTTAAAATAGCCGTTTATGGAATACTGGCTATAGGAATTCAATTTTTTGGTTACGGCTATGGTTTTTTGAAATCGACATTAATAATGCGCATTTTAAACAAGGCACCGGAACAGCAATTTCCAGAATTATTTTTTAAGGTAAATGAATAAACAAAAAAACTATTTTAATATTATCCTAAACAAAAATAAATTTAAAAGTTTCAGCTTTTTTCTGCTATTAGCATTTGTTTTTTTGATTTTCACAAAGTTGTCAAAAAAATATACTGAAACATTAAACCTTAAACTTGAATTGGTAAATGTACCAGATGATATTTACATCAATCAAGATAGTATTTTACCTATTTCGGCAACGGTAAGTACTTTCGGATTTAATTATTTAATACAGCTATTGAAACCTCAAAATATAAGTTTAGATTTTCAAACCATTTTTTCTGTAGATGGAAATTATGCGTACAGTGCATCGTCAAATATAAAATATCTGATCACTCAAAAGTTAGGTTCTAATACAATGATTGAAACCGTAAAACCAGACAGCATAACAATTCCATTTTCAAAACTAATTTCAAAAGTGGTACCTATAAAATTGAACAGGCAATTCAGCTTTATACCAGGCTACAATTTGTATGATTCCATAGTTATGAAACCAGATAGTGTTAAAATAATAGGCTCATCTATAGCGGTTGATAATGTTGATTTTATTGAAACGAGCGTAATATCTTTAAAGGAAATAAAAAGTAATATTAATGTTAAGGCTGATTTGAAATTAAATGAGGGTTCAAATGTTAAACTGTCTAAAGTTCACATAAATGTTACAGCGGAAGTGGAAAAATATACTGAAAACATTGTGTCCATTCCTATAGATATTATGGGCTTGCCAAAAGGTGTCAAGATTAATTATTTCCCAAAAACAGTTGATGTTTTATACGAAGTAGCGTTGAAAGATGCAGCGCGCATCATACCCGAAATGTTTGAAGTAGTTTGCGATTTTAATCAAGTCACTAATAAAAACTTAACAACTTTAAAACCAATTTTATATAAATCACCTGACGTTGTTAGAAATCCTCGGATAAAGTTAAACGAGGTTGAATTTATTATAATAGAATAAAACTAATACTGATAAAATTTAATGAACTACATTATTATTAAGCTACCTAAAAATCAAGGTTAAGCTACTTATGAGCAGACTTTTTAGAAGACTAACACAATGACGGTAATAAATATTTAACATGAAAATAGTAGGTATTACAGGAGGTATAGGTAGCGGTAAAACTACAGTTGCAAAGATGTTTAAGTCTTTAGGGATTCCCATTTATATAGCAGATGACGAAGCTAAGAAATTGATGAATTCTTCTAAAGTTATCAGAAAAAAGTTAATTGCCTTATTAGGTGAATCATCTTACACCGAAAATGGTTTGAACAAATCTTATATTTCGTCGCGAATTTTTAAAAATAAAGAACTTCTCACTAAAATCAATGCCATTGTACATCCAAAGGTTAAAACGCATTTTGAGCGGTGGCTTAAAAAGCAAAATACACCTTATATATTAAAAGAAGCAGCCATAATTTTCGAAAATAATTTACAAGCGCAATACGATTTAATTATTATTGTAACTGCCGATACTGAAGCCAGAGTTAATCGCGTTATGAAGCGGGATGGTAGCGACCGAAAAAAGGTGATGTCCGTTATAGAAAATCAGCTTACTGATGAAGTGAAAATTTCAAAATCTGACTATGTGATTTTCAATAATGATTTAGAAAAAACTAAAATACAGGTTGCTGAAATTCATTCCAAAATCTTAAAAAAGCGATGAAACCAACAAATTTTAACATTTTTGTTAATGTAAGGTTAAATGGTCAAATCTCTAAATGTTAAAATACTAACTTTGAACAGTGGGTAAGAAGTTTTTCATCATGTTGGTTGTTTTGATGAGCCTATCGCTCATCGGTATTATCTTTGTACAAGCATTTTTTATCGATAATAGTTTAGATAATGAAGAGAAACAATTTACCCTTAATGTAAAACGTTCTTTAAGTGTTGTTTCAAAGGCAATAGAAGACAAGGAATTTGAGTATTACTATTCCAAAATTAGTGAATTGATAAGATCTGGCGGAGAGTCTGATACTATTCGCTTAAGAGAAATGCTGGTTAAATTTAGAGATGAAGATAGGAATGAAACAACCGTTTACAGGAATATAATTTCTGAAGAGAGTTTTAAAGTACCCTCATTGTTCTTTGAAATAGGTATAGACAGTATAAGCGTGAGCCGTTTGTTTAACCGTCGTGAAACCATGGTTTTTAATGAAAATTCCTTGGATGGTAATCATAGTATCAAACCTGAGGAAACCATTATTGAGTATTCAACTCTAGATGAAATTCAAAGAAAGTTATTAGAACAAGGATATAGAGATTATTACAAAAATTTCCCTATTTACAAAAGAATTGAAAAGGAGTACGTAAGAGAACTGTTGTCAAATGAGATCAAAGCAGAAGGTATTGGTATTGATTTTGAATTTGCAATTTACGATCGGGATTTGGCCACTAAGGTTCAATCGGTAAATTTCGAAATGAATACAACTTCTAATTATGGCGTTCCCATATTTTTAGATAATAATAACCAGAGTAATTATAAATTATTCGTCAATTTTCCCGAGCGTACAAAATTTTTGTTTTCGAACATATTATGGCTAATAGGGCTTTCAATTTTATTTACGGCTATTATTATAGTAGCGTATTCAAATGCTATTTATCAGTTAATCAAACAACGTCAGATTTCGCAAATAAAAACTGATTTCATTAATAACATGACGCATGAGTTCAAAACGCCGATAGCAACTATAAATCTGGCTTTAGACGCCATTAGAAACCCTAAAATTATTGATGATAAAGAAAAGGTTTTGCGTTATTTGGGTATGATAAAGGAGGAAAACAAGCGAATGCATGCTCAAGTAGAAAATGTATTGCGTATATCCAAATTAGAAAAAAACGAATTAAACATTAGTAAGGAACGTGTTAAGTTACACGAATTGATTGAAACAGCCGTTGCGCATGTGGAATTAATAGTGGAAGACCGAAAAGGTTATGTTAAGCTACATTTAAATGCACAAAAATCATCAGTTTTAGCGAACGATACACATTTTACGAATGTTATAGTTAATATATTAGACAATGCCATTAAATACACCGAAGGCGAGCCAGAGATTGATATTTACACCGAAAATGTAGGCAATAATATCCTTTTAAAAATTGCCGATAAAGGTGCCGGCATGACAAAACTAGTGCAAAAACGGGTGTTTGAAAAATTTTATAGAGAACACACCGGAAATGTACACAATGTAAAAGGCCATGGATTAGGTTTGGCTTATGTAAAAAGAATGGTAGAAGACCATCAAGGTCATGTATCTGTTGAAAGTGAAAAAGGAAAAGGTAGTATCTTTACAATAAAACTACCACTAATATCATAAAAATTATGGAAGAAGTAAATAAAAGAATTTTGCTGGTAGAAGACGATCCAAACTTTGGAACCGTACTTAAAGACTATCTAAATATGAACAACTACGACGTAGTTCATGCTAAAAACGGTATGGAAGGATTTGAAAAGTTTAAAAAAGACGATTTCGATTTATGCATACTGGATGTTATGATGCCTTATAAAGATGGCTTCACCTTGGCAAAAGAAATTAGAGAAAAAAATGCTGATGTACCAATTATCTTTCTTACAGCCAAGGCTATGAAGGACGATGTACTTAAGGGTTACAAAGTTGGTGCAGACGATTATCTTAACAAACCTTTTGATAGTGAAGTATTGCTTATGAAAATTAAGGCAATTATTCAAAGAAAAGCTACTGATACTGTGGCAGACAGCAAACAATTTGAATTTAAAATTGGAAGATTCGATCTGAATTCTAAATTGCGTTTCCTAAAGTTTGATGGTAAAGATCCTATTAAATTATCACCTAAAGAAAATGATTTGTTACGCCTATTGGCCTTACATGAAAACGATTTAATGCCACGTGAATTAGCCTTAACCAAAATTTGGAGAGATGACAACTATTTCACGTCTAGAAGTATGGACGTTTATATAGCTAAGTTGCGAAAGTATTTAAAACTAGATCCAAACGTTGAAATCTTAAACATTCATGGCGAAGGATTTAGATTGGTGATTAACAAAGACTAAATATTATTATCAATAGTTTGAAAATCCGATTGAAAAATCGGATTTTTTTGTGGCTTATTTAGTCATTTTATTTTCGATATATTCGATAATATCTTCGGTTGAAGTCTTATAATGAAACCATTGAATACTTTCATCTTTTTTAAACCAAGTCATTTGACGCTTCGCGAATCGCCGACTGTTTTTTTTAATTTCAGAAATGGCAAAGTCTAAACTATATTCGCCTTCCAAATAAGCAAAAATCTCTTTATAGCCAACCGTATTTAAGGCATTTAAATGTTTGAAAGTGAACAAAGAAGTAGCTTCTTCAACTAAACCTGCCGCAACCATATCATCAACGCGTTGGTTGATGCGATTGTAAATTTCTTCCCTATCAGCCGTGAGTCCGATTTTTATTATATCAAAATCTCTTTTGGTGTTGGAAGTTTTTAAAAATGAAGAATAGGGTTTTCCTGTACCGATACAAATTTCTAAAGCGCGAATTATACGATGCGGATTATCAATTGATATTTGATCAAATATAGTTTTATCAAGGATTTCAAGCTGTTTTTGCAAGCTTTCTAAACCTTGTTTTTCGAGCTTTTGATTTAATTCAACTCTTATATTAGGATCGATGTCAGGAAAATCGTCGAGGCCTTTTATCACAGCGTCTATGTATAATCCCGAACCGCCAACCATAATCATTAAAGGATTTTTATTGAATTTTTCATTTAGTAAAGAAATGGCATCTCTTTCAAAAGCACCAACATTGTAGTTGTCATTGATGGATTTATGATGAATAAAATGATGTTTTGCTGATGCTAACTCTCCTGGTGATGGCGCTGCAGTTCCAATAGACAATTCTTTAAAAAATTGCCTAGAATCTGCCGAAATAATTTCAGTAGTAAAATGCTGTGCAAGTTTGATGCTTAAGGCGGTTTTTCCTATGGCTGTTGGACCAAGAACACATATCAGGAACCTAGTCATTACTTAACTTTTCACCACATTTTCTGCAATAATTTGAATCGGATATAATAATGTCGGTGCCACAAGATTTGCAAGCCTCACCATGATTTGGTGCTATGGATTTGTTTGAAGAAACGTATTCCGCAGAAATAATACCTGTTGGAACCGCAATAATACCATAACCAATTATCATAATTAAGGTGGCCAGCATTTGTCCCAAAGCGGTTTGCGGCGTAATATCTCCAAAACCTACCGTAGTTAAAGTTACGATACACCAGTATATACTTTGCGGAATACTTTTAAAGCCATTATCGGGTCCTTCAATTAAATACATGATGGTACCTAAGATGATAGATATAATAAATACAAAAAATATGAAAATAAATATTTTAGACCGACTTTGTTTAAGGGCACGTGTTAGATTATTAGCCTCTCCAACAAATCTAATGAGTTTTAAAATTCTAAACACTCTTAGCAGGCGTAAGGCTCTAAAAACAGTTAAGAATTGAGATTCCATTATAAAAAGCGCAAGGTATTTTGGAATGGTAGATAATAAATCAACTATACCATAAAAGCTTAAAATATAATTTTTTGGTTTTGTGACACAAATAACACGGAGAATGTATTCAATGGTAAATAGTATAGTGATGATCCATTCTGAAATATTAAAAAAATCATGATATTGATTGTCAAAAGATTTCACACTTTCTAGCATCACAATAATGATACTGTAAACAATGGCAATTAATAAAATAACATCAAACAATTTACCAGCTGGGGTATGTGTTCCGTAAATAACTTCATGAATTTTTGCTCTCCATCCGGGCCGTGCAGTTGTGCTACTCATACTTTAAATGAATAATTACTTATGTAAATATAAACAATGATAGATTAACCTTGCCTGAAAGCTAATTTATTTCTTTCGAAGTAATATAAAACTGTTATCACTAATATTTAAAATTTCACTCATATATTCTTTCAAATATGGATAATATTCAGAAGGATATAAGGCGTCACTAAAATTAAATTTGTAATAGATAGAAATTTGTTCTTCTGTCGCATCTAATTTAAAAATCAAGGAACCTTTACCATCGGGCAGTGAGATATTTTTATCCTTTGGAAGCTCTTCTACCTGATATAGATCATTAAGATTTAATCTTATATTAAATAAGAATGCCGATTTATACCCAAAATCGATTGGATACGAACGGTTTTGTAGTTTAAATGGGTTGCTGGATATAAACTTAAAAAAAATGGGATTAAGATATATTTTATCACCAATTGCATCAAGCTCCCACTCAATTTCTACATCTTCTTTAAACATAAATGAATTTTTATCTGAGTCTATAACATGATGATTTTTAAAGTTAAAATTATCAAGTTTATTATCTAAATTTTCCACGTATTGTGTAGGATTATTATAATACGATTTTTTAACAGATAGCGCATTGTATCCAGTACTAGTAGTATTTAGTTTTCCAACCATAGTTTTCTCATCAACAAATTCTAATTCTGCTTTATACTGCGTAGTGGTTGTTTTACTCGGTTCTATATCTATCCAATAACTACCATGCTTAAAATCTAACGCACGTCCATATTGATTTAAACACTTAAATGGCAATTGGCCAAAAGCTAAAAAAGGGTCGGTTGCATCTAAAAGATAAGATTTGCCATTAATTTTAAGTAGCACAATTAAATAATTGAAATCAGTTATAACAGGGTGAATTTTTGTTGGAAAGCCGTTGTCACGAGTAGAGGTTAATACGGGATAAGCTTCTAAATCATTACTAATTAATATGTTGTGGAGCAGCATATTGATTTCGGTAGCCGTGCCTGATTTTTCAGAAATTAAATTTTTCATTGATTCTTCGTAATTCCTGTTTTTATTATTCCAGGTGTAATTATCTTGAATGTAGATTAAAATTTGTTCAGCTTTCTCAATTGGACTTGTAATATTTGAAATACTTTCTGGAAGCATCTTTACGTAGGATGAAGCGGCCTTTAATTGTCCTCCTAAATTAGGAGATGATCTAAATTCTTTATCCGCTGTGTCCCAAGTTTTAGCAAAATTTTTCACACCACCAGTAAAGTCTCTCATGGTTTTTAACTCGTATTCAATTCGGGATCGATAATTGTCAACGGTTGTCATATAATCTTCTGAAATAAAAGCTGGTATGTCTCGCATTATAAATCGGGAAGTAGCACAATCGGCAGATGCACCTCTTCCAGTTTCTAAACAACGATATTCCAAATCTTGTTCATGAGATTCAAGCTTTAGACTTCCAACCAATTTAATGTGATAGTCATAATTGCCTGGTATACTCGTGTTATATTCGCTGTAAAGCTTGGGTATATTTTCTTGAAAACTCCATGGATAATATTTTGTTATATAGGGAGATGTTTTTAAATAACTGTAAACAATTACAGAACCTTGTTTTACATTTGGCAACAAAATTTTTGTAATGTTATAACGTTCATTATATTTTTCTGTAAATATTTGATTATTAAGTAAAGGCGTATTTTCAATATTGCCATTTACTAAATTGTAGGTAGCGCCATTAATATTTGAAATTTCTTCCTTATTGCCATCAACATAAAGGGGTATTTGTATATTGGCTCTATTTAATCCTTCCTTGGTTAAAATTTTCAGTTTTACCTTAATTTCAGTTTTTAGCCTGAACGATTCTTTGTCTACGTAGCTCTTCCCATATTCATATAAAACCAATGCATTAGCAAGGGAATCTTTGTCGTAGGTGTTAATTTTTAGATCAGCTATGCTTACTAATAAGCTATTGGAGTTAAATGTATTTTGACTAAAGACAGTCATTTTTAATATTAAAAATGACACTGCTAAAATATATTTCATGTAGATATAATTATATTTTTCTTAAAAGTTACTAATCAAATGTTTTAATTTTTAGGTGTTTTTTTTGTCGCATATAGCTTTGAATAATGTGCTGCGTATCCCTATTGTTTAGCATAGGAGTTATTATGGTTTCTAGTACCTCTAATTTATTGATTTGATAATTCAAGTTGATATAGCCAATGCCTTTATAAACACCATTTTTAATCAAAATAACACTTCTTTCATCAAAAGTTCTACCACGGTCAATTATGGCCATATTTTGTAAATTATAACTATAGCGCGCTATCATATCCTTAACTCTTTGATTGTAAATTTCTGAAGCTTCAATGTTTAAACATGCACCATGACATAATTTTACATCATAATTAAAACAACCGTTTGTTGTGTTAGAAAGTCCTGTGAGTTTTAAACACAATTCATATTGCTCCACAATCCTATTCATAAATTGTTTGGAACTGTAATAATTGGCAAACGTAGTGATGGGTTGTTCTTTTTTATTGACGTTATTTATTTTAAGTTCAATGTAGCCGTGTTCGTTTACGCTAGAATAAATACCATGCGAAAAAACTGCACGCTTTAAAGCGTGATTTAAAATTGGTTTGTTGCGTTTTATTTCTTCACTTTCTTTTAATAGTGCAATGAGTTCGCTACCCGTTAATTCGTAGGTTACTTTAGCAACTTGTAATTGTATTTTTTTAGATTTTGAATTGGTGCCTGTAAAGTGCTGGTTGATGCGTTTTTTTATATTACTACTTTTTCCTATATAAATGATATCGCCATCGCTATTATGAATGTAATAAACACCAATTTCCGAAGGCAAATCTTCAATAATGTATTTTAGATTGGAAGGTAATTTTTCTTTTTGATCTGTTTTTATACTACTTTGAACAATGGATTTATAAGAGTCTTTGTTCAACAAAATTTTAAACAGTTGAACAGTTGCTAGAGCGTCACCGTTAGCGCGATGTCGGTCGCTCATGGGTATTCCAAGGGCACGCGCAAGTTTGCCAAGGCTGTATGATTCTTGATCAGGAATTAGTTGTTGAGATAATGAAACAGTGCACAAGGCTTTACGTTTAAAATCGAAGCCTAACCGATTAAATTCGGTTTTTAGAATTCTATAATCGAATTCGGCGTTATGAGCCACGATAATACAGTCTTCGGTAATTTCAACAATGCGCTTGGCAACTTCATAAAACTTAGGAGCACTTCTTAACATGGCAGTATTGATGCCAGTAAGATTCACTACAAATGGCTGAATTTCTCTTTCGGGATTAACAAGGCTAATAAACTGGTCTACAACTTTGTGCCCGTCGAATTTATAAATGGCTATTTCTGTGATGCCTTCTTCGTTGTACTTGCCTCCAGTAGTTTCTATGTCTAAAATTGCGTAGATGTTGGAATGATTTAGTTGAAAATTTTCACGTTTGATTTAGCTCAAATTTACAACTAATAACTTATTGTGAAAATTATAATTGCTTCATTTTTTAAGGTCGCTTTCAACAATCCCATCGCGTAATCTGATTATCCTGTGTGCATGTTTTGCAACGTCTTCTTCATGCGTCACTAAAATAACGGTATTTCCAGCGTGATGTATGTCGTCAAACAACTGCATAATTTCTAAAGATGTTTTAGAGTCTAAGTTTCCAGTAGGTTCATCGGCTAAAATAATTGATGGATTGTTAACCAAAGCTCTGCCAACAGCAACTCTTTGTCGTTGTCCACCTGACAGTTGGTTGGGTTTGTGATCCATTCTGTCGGCAAGTCCAACATCGGTCAACACTTTACTGGCACGTTCGTTACGTTCGGCTTTTGTTTTACCAGCATAAATCATGGGAAGTGCCACATTATCTAAAGCTGTAGTTCGGGGTAATAAATTAAAAGTTTGAAATACAAAGCCTATTTCTTGATTTCTAATATCAGCTAATTCATCGTCGGTCATCTTACTTACGTCCTGACCATTTAATATATAGGAACCATCGGTAGGAGTATCTAAACATCCTAAAATATTCATTAATGTAGATTTTCCAGAGCCTGACGGACCCATGATAGCAACGTATTCACCACGATCAATGTCTAAATCTATACCTTTTAAAACGTGCACCGTTTCTTGTCCTAAAGGAAAATCTCTAATTATATTCCTAATTTCAATAACCTTATCCATTGTTATTTTTATGATGTTTAAAACCTTTAATACCTATTGTAAGACGTAAAACCATAACGCATGTTACAATCTTATAACGAAATCTTCCTTTGTTTGCTCTTTTCTGAAGAAAACAATACCGTATTGAAACGTATCAATACTGACGGTAACTTTTGGGTGCGATTTTATGTGGTTCCAAGCCTTGGTCATGCCTTCAGACCAATAAATATCGTCAAATATAAATATAGAATTGTTATGAGCCTTTGGAAGTAGTTGTTCGAAATATTTAATGGTTGCCAATTCATCGTGATGACCATCAAAAAAAACAAAATCCCAATGCATAGTAGCCATATTTAAGAGTGCCGGCTTAAAATTATCATTAATAATAGTCACATTATCAATAGTTTGCTTTTTTAATTGCTGAATGATGAAATCTGCAATTTTCGAGCAACCTTCAATACTTGTGATGTTTGAATTTTCGTTTCCCAATGCCAAGGCGGTTGTACCAATTCCAACAGAAGTTCCCAACTCTAACACGTTTATTGGTTGGAAATACAGAGCCAATCGAAACAATAGTTTGGCATGTTTAAATTTAGTGCCAGATGTTTTGGTAATATCTGAGACACTTCGGGATAAACTTTTAAAAGTTTTTGAACCAATGCCAAAATCTGTAATTTCAAGAATTAATTTATTTTTTAGAAGAGAATTTCTATAATTTTTTAAAATTTCATATTCTGAATATTTTTTTGAATCATAAAAGCATTTGGTTATCAAATCATAAACGAATGGCGAATGCACACCATGTTGGTTTTTTGATTTGAGGAGAAAATTTAAATAAGATTTTGCCGTATGCATTTGTTGATATTGCTGCAAAAATAAAGCTTTGAATTCATGTTAAATTGAAATTTTTAAAAATAAAAAATTAGATTAGTGACAGCTAGCTTGATGATTTTTTTAAATTTGCTTAACTAAACCAACGAGCAATGACGCTTCCTAAATTTATTTTGGGTGACAATACCGACTTTCCTGAAGCTATTTATATAATTCATACCGAGTTTCCACGATTTATTATTAATCTTGAAAATGATGAGGTAGAATGGTTTGAAGATTTTGATCAGGAAGACCAAGCGGAATTAGAACTAGAAATAGAAAATCTTATTACCCAAGCAAGTGCTTTTTACGATAGGGAAGTAGAACGATACAACGATTAATGCTAGAAAAACTTTTACAATACGATACCGAGTTATTTTTGTATTTAAACAAATTAGGAAGTCCAACTTGGGATAGACTTTGGCTCATAATTACTGCCGAATTTACATTTGTACCGCTTTATTTGGTGTTATTGTATTTAATATATAAAAGTTATGGATTTAAACCAATGCTTATTTTTGTGCTCACCATCGCATTGATGATCACCTTTACAGATCAAATCACAAATTTATTCAAACATACTTTTCAACGTCCGAGACCATGTAGACTAGATGAATTAGTCAACGAAGGTATGCGCTATATAGCAGCACGTTGCGGTCGATATGGGTTTTTCTCCGGACACGCTTCAAATTCGATGGCAGCGGCAGTTTTTGGGGGATTGGTATTGAGAAAACACTACAAAAACTTGATATTTATTTTATTATTTTGGAGTTTTTTCGTGGCTTACAGCCGTATTTACGTTGGGGTCCATTATCCTATAGATTTATTTTGCGGAATGATATTTGGTGCTTTAGCTGGTTTTGGTTTTTATAAACTAGGATTATATTTTCTCCGAAGGTTTGAAAAGCACAACGTCAGTTGAATAGCTTATTTTCAAAATCGCTTCGATTTGTAACGGTATATCTAATATAATTTCTTTTTATCCATAGGAAAGCAAAACAAGCCACAAGAGGATTGAAAAGTCTATTGATTAAACCGTATTTCGATTTTCCAGTGATCCGCTTAAAATGAGATACAGGCACTTCAAAAACCTTACCGCCTTGCAATAAAATCATTGCGGGCAAAAATCTGTGAAGTCCTATAAACATTGGAATGCGTTTGGCATAATCTGTATGAATGATTTTTAAAGGACAACCCGAATCGTGCATGCCATCATTAGTGAAAATATGCCGAATAGCATTGGCTATTTTTGAAATATGATTTTTGACGAAGGAATCTTTCCTATTTCGTCTAAATCCATTAACTAATTGATAATTATCAATATAATCCAGTAAAATATTGAAATCCATCGGAGATGTTTGTAAATCGGCATCTATATAGCCGATTAAAGGTGTATTTACGTTATCTATTCCAGCTTTAAGAGCTGTACTCAAACCTCTATTCTTGTCTAAGGTTAAAAATTGAAAATCTTGATTTCTCTGGCAAATTTTTTCTATCAAATTTTGGCTATTGTCTTTTGAGCCATCATTTACAAGCATAACTTTAGATGATACTTTACTTACTTTTAGGAATTCAATAAATTCTTGCTCAACTCTTAAAAGGTTGCCTTCTTCATTAAATACAGGAATGATAATAGTTAACTGATAAGACATTTTAAATTTATTTTCCGTTGTAAAAGTAAATAATTAAAAAATAAGAATATAGCATCAGAGTTTAAACAAAAAATGATGTAATTTGCATTATAAATGATTGTAAAAATGAAAATTTTAGTTACCGGAGCCGCTGGCTTTATAGGTTCGCACACAGCAGAAAGATTAGCAGAATTAGGGCATAGCGTGGTGGGCATTGATAATTTTTGCGATTATTACAGTCCGGAATTGAAGTCATTAAACGCTAATGCTTTAATGGATTTTGGTGTTCAAATGGTTAAGTCTGATTTGCGCGAAGCAGGAACCTACAAAATTTTAGCAAAGGATTTTGATTATATTTTTCACTTTGCCGCCCAACCAGGCATCTCTTCAACATCTACATTTGAAGATTATTTCACCAATAATATTCTAGCAACTAAATTACTATGTGATTTTGCTTTGCAATGCAACCAATTAAAAATGTTCGTCAATATTGGTACATCTTCAATTTATGGATTAGAAGCTACCTTTCCAGAAACAAAGGCACCAGAGCCGGCATCCAACTACGGTGTTACTAAACTAGCCGCGGAACAATTGGTGCTACAACGTGCTCGTATGAAACAAATAAAGGCTTGTTCTCTCAGATTGTATTCAGTTATTGGTCCACGAGAACGCCCAGAAAAAATGTATACCAAACTGATTGATTTGGGACTAAAAAACCGACCGTTTCCACTTTTTGAAGGTAGTGAAAAACACTTGCGCAGTTTTACTTATGTAGGCGATATTGTTGATGGTCTGGTTAGTGTGATTGGCAAAGAGGATATTTTAAATAATGAAATTATTAATCTAGGAACCGAAGTTGAACACACTACTCAAGAGGGTATTGATGCAGTTTCACAGGTTTTAAATAAATCTATTCAAATACAAAAAATGCCTAAACGTTTTGGAGACCAAGTGCGTACCAAAGCAAATATAGATAAAGCAAAACGATTGTTAAATTATAATCCTCAAACTACCTTGTTACAGTCTGTTGAACTTCAAGTAGCATGGTTTATAAAGAATTTTCTATAAATTTAAAAGATAATCTGCTGCAACAAATGGGGTAGTTTTTCCTTGTTCAATAAGTTGCATTTGTTGTTTTAATTCTAATTTAATTTGGGGTTTATTGTAGAAGTCCGATTTGAGCCTATCGTCAATCGTTTGTGTAAGCCAATGCTTATTTTGCTGAATCCGGTTGGCTCTAAAATAGCCATTTTCTTTAACTTGTTTTAAATAGCCTTCTATCAACTCCCATAGGTCATTAATGCCAGTTTGTTCTAAAGCACTGCACAAACTAACAGTTGGAGTCCAACCAGAATCTTTGGCTGGGTAGAGGTGGAGCGCACGGTTAAATTCTACTTTTGCGTTTTTTGCCTTTTGAATATTATCACCATCAGCTTTATTAATCACAATGGCATCAGCCATTTCAATAATGCCTCGTTTTATACCTTGTAATTCATCGCCAGCACCTGCAATCTTGAGTAGTAAGAAGAAATCGACCATGCCATGTACCGCAGTTTCACTTTGACCAACACCAACAGTTTCAACTAAAATTGTATTGTATCCGCCAGCTTCACAAAGAATAATGCTCTCGCGTGTTTTTCTGGCAACGCCTCCTAACGAACTACCAGAAGCCGACGGTCTAATAAAAGCTTGGTCACTTTTAACCAAATTCTCCATACGCGTTTTATCACCAAGAATACTGCCTTTACTCAGTGAGCTACTCGGGTCTACCGCTAAAACGGCCACTTTTCTTTCTTGATTCACCAAATGTAAACCCAAAGCTTCAATAAAGGTGCTTTTACCAACGCCCGGAATTCCTGTGATGCCAATTCTAACCGATTTATTGGCATGTGGCAAACATCCTAAAATGATGTCGTGTGCTTTTTTGGTATGTTCTGGCTGTGTACTTTCAACTAGCGTAATGGCTTGACTTAAAGCTGTAATATTACCTTTTAATATGTTACTAATTAATTCTTCCGAAGAAGTTTGTTTATCGTTTCTTTTTTTGATGAATTCAGAGGCATTTGAGCTGATGGTGCTCGGTTGCTTAACACCTTTTTTTTCGCTTAATGCTTTATGTTTTTTAGAACTCAAAATCTTTTTATTGGGTTAATTTTAAAACTTCTATAGGTATGGCAATTTTAGTTGTGTCCCAAGCCATAGTTAAAAAAATATTTCCTGTGGTGTTGTCAAAACCGATGGTAAATTGTTCAACTTCATTGTCTAAATGGGAGACAGGAACATGAATATCAACAATGTCAAATTGAGGTTCACGCATGGGTTCCATGGCTTCGTTCACACCCCAAGGATACATTTTGTTGTTGAAAAACACTTGCCAAAGTTCTTCATTAGGAACCGTCCAAAGAGTATAACTTCCTTGAGGGAGAAAAATACCATCAATCATTAAATCTTGATTGGTTATAAAAACCGTGGCTTCATTGGCACCAGTTCGCCATACTTCGTTGTAAGGAACTAAAGCACCAAAAACTTCGCGTTCGCGTTTTGAAGGTCTATTGTATTTTACTTCTAATTTTAAGTCATTCATTTGAAATGATACGGCATCTTGTGGACTCAACCGCGGCGAAAATATATTTTCAACAAAATATGAATAGCAAAATAATCCTGCGGCAATTAGAAATAAACCTATGAGAAGTCTTTTTAAAAAGTAATTCATTGTAAAAAATGCAATATTAAGGGATGTACATAAATATAACGCAAGTTATTAAATTTTATGAGGACGAATGACATTAATATTTTTCGTTTAAAAATTATTTTATGTAGTTAGTATAATATGATGTGCGTGATTTTACTTTGTATTTTTGTAGCTTAAATTGTCCTAATTCTTATGATATCGTTTTCCCAATTTTTACAAAAACTTGCACCCGACGCGTCAAATATTTTATCAAGCAGATTAAAAAAATCAGATTATTGTAGCTTGGATTTATCAATCAATAACACCGATTTAAACTTTGAAATGCTACAATTTTCCAGTTTATTGGAAACCTACATTTGGAATCGTATGAAATCCAAAAATGCACAAGTAGCGTATGGTGGTTATTTAGAACCACGCGGCATTTACCAACGCAGCATTCATTTTAATCAACAAGATCCTGATAATGAACGCAACATTCACTTAGGGATGGATTTATGGATTGAAGCCGAAACACCCATATTTACACCTTTAGATGCTGAGGTGCATAGTTTCAGAAACAACCTAAATTACGGCGATTACGGACCAACCATCATTTTAAAACATGAGGTTGAAGGAATAAAATTTTACACGCTTTATGGACATTTGAGTTTAACTTCTATATCTTCTTTGGAAGTTGGTCAATGTTTTAAAAAGGGAGCGCTAATTGCTACTTTAGGAGATGCTACTGTAAACGGCGACTATCCACCACATTTACATTTTCAAATCATAAAAGACATTGGTGAATTTAAGGGCGATTATCCCGGCGTGAGTAGTAAAAATGATTTAACCTTCTTTGCTCAAAACTGCCCGGATCCTAATTTGTTATTGAATATATATTAGGTTTTTCAAAAAAAATGCTTGAACTAAAGTACAAAATCCTGATAGTTCTAGACTATCAGGATTTCATCAATTCTTATTTAAAATTCTTTATTCTTCAATCAAAACCCAATCACCTTTGGCGACTAAAGGTTCGGCTTGCTTATATTTAAGTGTTTTATTTTCACCACTCATTACATGTTTGATAGTCACACGATCATTACGCCCAATTTTTGGTTTGTCTCTCACGATAGTTTCAACAACTTGATTTTGACGTTGGGTATTTTGACCTGCAGCTCTCGATTGCGCCGAGCGTTCATCTAAATTAGGAATATCTTCCTTAGTTGTCTGAAGTTGTTCTTTCCTTCTGGTTTTCGCTTCCTGAATTGCATCGGTAGTTTCGGTTGGTAATTCACCTTTAAATAAAAAGGAAATCACATCCTTATTCACCTGGTCCATGGTGCTTTTAAAGAGTTCAAAAGCTTCAAATTTATAAATTAATAATGGATCTTTTTGCTCGTGAACAGCTAGTTGAACGGATTGTTTTAGCTCATCCATTTTGCGCAAATGCGTTTTCCAAGCATCGTCAACAATTGCGAGTGTGATATTCTTTTCAAAATCGTTAATGAGTTGTTTTCCTTTGGATTCATAAGCTTTTTCAAGATCGGTAACGACCTGAAGTTGTTTTACGCCATCAGTAAATGGTACCACAATTCGCTTAAATTTCTCGCCTTGATTTTTATACACATTTTCAATTACCGGAAATGCCAAATCCGCATTGCGTTGCATTTTATCGCGGTATTGATTAAACGCAGATTTGTAGACTTCTTGTGCCATTTTTTGAACCGGAAGTTTTGAAAAGTCACTTTCTGCAACTGGGCTGCTCATTGAGAAAAAGCGAATGAGTTCAAACTCGAAGTTTTTAAAATCGTTAACCGCCTGATTTTTTTCGCAAATTAATTCTGCTGTGTCGTAAATCATGTTGGCAATATCAACGCGTAAACGCTCACCTTGCAAGGCGTGCTTACGTCGTTTATAAACTACTTCACGCTGGGCGTTCATAACGTCGTCGTACTCTAACAAACGCTTTCTTATTCCGAAGTTATTTTCTTCTACTTTTTTCTGTGCACGTTCAATAGACTTTGAAATCATAGAATGCTGAATGACTTCGCCTTCTTTTAAGCCCATTCTGTCCATCATTTTGGCAATACGTTCACTGCCAAATAGGCGCATTAAATTATCTTCTAACGACACATAAAATTGTGAACTTCCAGGATCACCTTGTCTACCAGCTCTACCGCGTAACTGTCTATCTACACGTCTAGAATCGTGACGTTCTGTACCTACAATCGCCAAACCACCTGCTTTTTTAACTTCGTTAGATAGTTTGATGTCGGTACCACGACCTGCCATGTTCGTAGCAATAGTAACTTGACCGGGTTTACCAGCATCAGCAACAATATTGGCTTCTTTTTTGTGGAGTTTCGCATTTAGAACATTGTGAGGAATTTTGCGAATGGCAAGCATTTTGGCTAATAATTCACTTATTTCTACAGAGGTTGTTCCAATTAAAACCGGTCTTCCAGCTTCTGATAATTGCGTTACATCTTCAATTACGGCGTTGTATTTCTCGCGCTTGGTTTTGTAAACTAAGTCTTCTTTATCATCACGTGCAATTGGTCTGTTGGTTGGAATTTCAACCACATCTAGTTTATAGATTTCCCAGAATTCACCAGCTTCGGTTACCGCAGTACCTGTCATACCCGAAAGCTTACGATACATTCTGAAATAATTTTGAAGCGTTATAGTTGCGAAGGTTTGCGTAGCATCTTCAATTTTTACATTTTCTTTTGCTTCAATTGCTTGATGCAAACCATCACTATAACGACGACCGTCCATAATACGTCCGGTTTGTTCGTCTACAATCATTACCTTGTTGTCCATCACCACATATTGGGTGTCTTTTTCAAACAAAGCATAAGCTTTTAGGAGCTGATTAAGTGTGTGAATACGTTCCGATTTGATGCTAAAATCTTTGAAAAGTTCTTCTTTAAGCTTGGCTTCTTCTTCAGCAGGCAAACCTTTCCTTTCAATTTTTCCGATTTCCGTACCCATTTCAGGCATGATAAAAAAGTTGGGATCGTCTTTGCCTGAGAGAAATTCGACACCTTTATCTGATAAATCTACTTGATTATTCTTTTCGTCGATAACATAGTATAAATCTGCATCAATCTTGGGCATTTCGCGATTGTTATCCTGCATGTAGAAGTTTTCAGTTTTTTGAAGCAGTAGTTTAATACCTTCTTCACTTAAAAACTTGATTAACGCTTTGTTTTTAGGAATACCACGGTAAACCTGCAATAATTTAAAACCACCGTCTTTGGTATTACCTTCAGCAATTAATTTTTTTGCTTCTGCTAAAACAGCAATTAACTGCTGGCGTTGTTCTGCCACAATCGATTCAACTTTAGGTTTAAGCTCTGTAAATTCATGTCGATCTCCTTGCGGAATTGGTCCAGAAATAATTAATGGTGTTCTGGCATCATCAACTAATACCGAATCGACCTCATCCACAATCGCAAAATGGTGGCGACGTTGCACTAAATCTTCAGGTGAATGCGCCATGTTATCTCTTAGATAATCAAAACCGAATTCATTGTTGGTACCGTAGGTAATATCGGCATTATAAGCTTTTTTTCTTGCGGCAGAATTGGGTTGGTGGTAATCTATACAATCAACACTTAAGCCGTGAAATTCAAAAATTGGTGCCATCCACGCGCTATCACGTTTGGCCAGATAATCGTTCACCGTTACTAAGTGTACACCTTTACCCGATAATGCATTTAAATACATTGGAAGAGTGGCTACCAGAGTTTTACCTTCACCTGTTTGCATTTCGGCAATTTTCCCTTGGTGCATTGCAATACCACCAATAAGCTGAACGTCGTAATGAATCATATCCCAGGTAATCGGCTTACCAGCAGCATCCCAAGAATTACTCCACACGGCTTTTTCATCAGAAAGTGTGACATAACTTTTACTTCCTGATATTTCTCTATCAAAAGTATTGGCCGTAACGGTGATTTCGGTATTGTGAAAAAAGCGTTTGGCTGTTTCTTTAACTACAGCGAATGCTTCAGGTAATATGTCGTTTAAAACAGCTTCAGTAGCTGCGTAAATACCGTCTTCGATAGCATCTATCTCTTGGTAGATATTTTCGCGTTCGTCAATATCTTCGGTGTCTTGGGCTTTTTGTTTAAGGTGTTCAATTTGCTCGTAAAAAGGCTTTCGTGCTTCGGCAATTTGGGCTTTAAAGCCTTCAGTTTTGGCTCTTAATTCGTCGTGAGATAGCGCTTCAATAGCAGCTTCAAAAGTTTTAATTTTATTTACGATTGGCATGATGGCTTTTACATCCTGCTTGGATTTATCGCCAACAAAAACCTTTAGTACTGAATTTAGTATATTCATAGGTATTGTATATATTAAAGCCTTAATGCGTGTTGCATTGGCATTTTTTTTGTTCTGTATGTTGTTCGCATGTAACCTTCAAAGATAAGGTTTATGCGAGGTTTATAAAAAGAAAACCAAACAAAAAAAGCCTCGGTAGGAGACTTTTTAATTATTCTGTTTTATTGTTTTTAATATTCGTCCTCATTCCAGAGGTAATCTTCGTCTGTTGGATAATCCGACCAAATTTCTTCAATTGAATCATAAGAATCGCCTTCATCTTCTATAGATTGCAGGTTTTCAACAACTTCTAATGGCGCTCCTGTTCTAATTGCGTAGTCTATAAGTTCGTCCTTAGTGGCTGGCCATGGTGCATCGCTTAAATAAGATGCTAATTCGAGGGTCCAATACATTTCTTATGTGTTTTAATTTTCTGCAAAAATAAATTTTCTGCTCAATAAATCAAGAAAAAAGTACATTATTTCATCATTAATAAAAAGAGCGTAAAAAAAAGCTGGTTTTTCTTAGAATTCTTTTGTTGGAATCCATTTAATTTCGTTTGCTTGCAATTCATGAGACAACTTCCGTGCCAACACAAATAGGTAGTCTGAGAGTCGGTTTAAATATACTAAAGTCTTATCCTGAAAAGGAGAAATCTCCATAAGTGCAACGGCTAGGCGCTCGGCACGTCTACAAACACAACGTGCTATATGACAGATTGACACTGTAGGATGGCCACCAGGGAGGACAAAATGTGTCATTGGCGGTAATTGTGAATCCATTAAATCAATAGCTTTTTCTAGAGTCTCTATATCTGCCTGTGAAATTTTTGGAATATTTAATCTTTCTTTTCCGCTTTTCAAGATGGCTTTATCAGGATCGGTTGCTAAAATGGCACCAACGGTGAATAATTTATCTTGAATGTCCATAAGAAATTGTTGATGACTCTTGTTAATTTCCTGATCTCGTAACAATCCAATATGTGAGTTGAGCTCATCTACAGTACCATAACTTTCAATTCTTATATGATGTTTTGGTACGCGAGTACCGCCAAATAGGGCAGTAGTGCCAGTGTCACCGGTTTTTGTATATATTTTCATAGATTTTTTAATTAGTAATTACGTTCTCCAAAGATATTACTTCCAACCCTAATCATAGTGCTGCCGCATGCAATAGCAATGTTGTAATCACTACTCATACCCATTGAAATAATTTTTAAGTCTGAATTATTTGTTTGAAGGTGCTTAAAACTGTCAAAAGCATTTTTGAGTTTGTTGAATTCGGTTTTGAGTTGGACTTCATCGTCGGTAAAGGTTGCCATTCCCATAAGTCCAACAATATTGATGTTACTTAGTTTATTTACTTCTGGAGATGTTATTAAGGCTTTTGCATCATTAGTTGAAAGTCCAAACTTCGAATCTTCTTCAGCTATTTTAATTTGGATAAGACAATTAATTGTTCTTTCGTATTTTTTGGCTTGTTTGTCTATCTCTTTTAATAATTTTATACTATCAACGCTGTGAATAAGGCTAACAAAAGGAGCCATGTATTTCACTTTGTTAGTTTGAACATGGCCAATCATATGCCATTCAATATCCTTGGGCATGGCCTCAAATTTTTCTGCCATTTCCTGAATTTTATTCTCACCAAAAACGCGCTGGCCTGCATTGTAGGCTTCCATTAAGTCGGAAATTGGTTTTGTTTTTGAAACTGCTACTAATGTAACGTGTTCTGGAATTTTTGAAACAATGGTTTTTAAATTATTAGTTATTGTCATTTTAGTATTCATAAATTGTTAGGCCACTGCGTAGCTTTGGTAAAATGTAGGTACTTTTTGGTGGCATCGTTAAGCCTTCGTTGGCAATGCTTTTTAGCTGATCGATGGTAGCTGGTCGCATATTAAATCCAACTTTAAATTCGCCGCTATCCACAAGACTTTTAATGTTTATTAATTCATTTTTAGCGTTAGAATAATCTATGCGATTGCTGTTTTTCAAATCTTCAATTCCTAATATTGGTTGCAAAATTGTTTTATAAAGCAAATAAGCATCTAATTCGTCTAAGGAAGTATTAAAGGAGTAGGCCGATTTTCGTAAAACTAAAGCATAAAATTCGCCATCTAAGTACATACTAAATTGATGCGCCCTTTCTGGATGATATGGAGTAGTGCCTCGATTTTCAATTTTATAAAAGCCATCTAGCTTTACTAAAAAAGCTTCTTTGTTTAATCCATTTAAATCTCTAACAAGTCTGTTAAATTCATGAATCCTCAAGTGCGATTCAGGCAGAAAATAACACATGAAAAAATTATAAGATTCGTTGCCGCAATGATTTTGATTGTGTGTTTTTTCATCCTTGTACAACAAATAAGATGAAGAGCATCGGTGATGACCATCGGCGATGTAAACGGTTTCGATTTTTTTGAATTCACCTTGAATGATGGCGATAGTATCGGGATTTTCTATTTTCCAGAGATAATGTGTGTCACGATAGGTCATAGTGAATTCGTACTCTGGAAATGCTTTTTGAGTATGTGTAATAATGTCTGCAATCACATCATTGTCGCGATGGGTGAGCAACACAGGCTCTGCATTAAAACCTACAGTTTTCAAGTAGGTTTTAAAGGTTTCTTCACGATCTGAAATAGTATCTTCATGTTTTTTGATAACATTATTTTCATAATCTTCGGCATGGGCTAAAGCAATTATGCCACTGAATTCGTATTTATCTCTATTTACAATTTTATAAACGTAAAGCGTTGGCTTTTCATCTTGAATAAAAATACCATCTTCTTTAAATTCCAAATAGCGATTTCTAACTAAATTATAACGTTCGCTACCTTTAATAACTTGATCGTATTTGAACCCCGGATTAATGATATGTAAAAAGCTAAATGGATTGTAATGCATGCGCGAATCTCGTTCTTCTGCTGTGTAGCTTTCGTAAGAACGAGAAGCTACCAAACCAACTTTACTGCGGGTTGGCCTTACTGCTTTAAACGGGATTATTTTGGTCATTTTTTTATGGTAAATTTTTAAAAAGAATTGTTACTTATACTGAAATCGTTGTGTTTTATGAGAACTGTTTAGCCACTTTTTCCGCTTTACGGCTTTCGGAATAATCATAAAAGCCTTCACCAGATTTCACACCATATTTGCCCGCACGAACCATGTTTACGAGTAAGGGACAGGGCGCATATTTTGGATTTTTAAAGCCTTCATACATCACATTTAAAATGGAAAGACAAACGTCAAGTCCAATAAAATCTGCTAACTGCAATGGACCCATAGGATGTGCCATACCGAGCTTCATTACGGTGTCAATTTCGGTTACGCCAGCTACACCATTGTAAAGTGTTTCGATGGATTCGTTTATCATTGGCATTAAAATACGGTTGGCAACAAATCCCGGATAATCGTTCACTTCAACCGGAATTTTGCCGAGTGTTTTGGATAGTTCCATAATGGTTTCCGTTACTTCGTTAGTCGTGTTATAACCACGGATAATCTCTACTAATTTCATAATTGGCACCGGATTCATAAAGTGCATTCCTATTACAAGTTGTGGTCTTTTGGTAACCGCAGCTATTTGTGTAATGGATATGGATGAAGTATTGGTCGCAAGAATAGTGTTTTCAGGACAGGCTTCGTCCAATTGTTTGAAAATTTTTAGTTTTAATTCGATATTTTCGGTGGCTGCTTCTACTACTAAATTGGCGAATTCAACACCTTGATTAATATCGGTAAATGTTGAAATATTGCTTAGTGTATTTTCTTTGTCGGTTTCAGAAATCAGGTCTTTTGCAACTTGTCTATCTAGATTTTTGCTTATCGTATCGATACCGCGTTTTAGGTTGCTTTCGCTTAGGTCGATAAGTTTAACTTTAAATCCTGACTGCGCAAAGGTATGGGCAATACCGTTACCCATAGTACCTGCGCCTATTACTGCTATATTTTTCATTGTATTTGTTGTTTTGTGATACTGTATTTAAAATTGATTGATAATCATAGTAGCCACGCGCAATGCCTCGGTGCCATCATGCAAGGTAACAACCGGTTTGGTGTTGTTGTTTATGGCATCAGCGAAGGTTTCTAATTCATCTAAAATAGCGTTGTTATTAGAAACTTCAGGATTATCGAAATAGATTTGTTTGCTAACACCTTCGGCATTTTGAAGAATCATGTCAAAATCGCCCGGTTGTGTAGGTGCGTCTTTCATTTTTACGACTTCGCATTTTTTCTCAAGAAAATCAACTGAAATATAAGCATCTTTTTGAAAAAACCGAGTTTTACGCATATTCTTGAGCGAAATTCTACTCGCTGTTAAATTGGCTACGCAGCCGTTGGTAAATTCAATACGAGCATTTGCAATATCTGGTGTATCGCTTATGACACTTACACCACTTGCGGAAATATTTTTAACGGAAGATTTCACAACACTTAAAATGATATCAATATCGTGAATCATTAAATCTAACACGACAGGAACATCGGTTCCACGTGGGTTAAATTCTGCAAGTCTATGACATTCAATAAACATCGGATTCTTAATATTGTCCTTAACGGCCGTAAACGCTGGATTAAAACGTTCTACGTGACCAACTTGTCCTTTAACATTGTTTTCGGCCAATAAAGTTCGGATGGTTTCTGCTTCTTCAACGGTATTGGTAATGGGTTTTTCTATAAAAATATGCTTGCCTTTGGCAATGGCTTTTTTGGCACATTCAAAGTGCGATAAAGTTGGTGTCACAATATCAACAACATCAACAGCGTCAATAAGTTCATCTAAGGAATCAAAATAGGCGTAACCAAATTCGTCGCTAATTTTTTTACCGTTTTCAGCATCGGTATCGAAAAATCCAATAAGTTCATATTTATCGGATTGATTGAGTAATCTTAAATGGATTTTTCCTAAGTGACCAGCACCAAGAACGCCTACTTTCAGCATAATTTTAGGTTTTTAACAAAAATAGTTGTTTTGAAATAAAAATAATACAAATGAAATTATAAATTGCCTAAATAAATGTAGGCTTTTTTCAATGCGGATAGACGGTATTTTTTCAGATTTAACTTTGAACTTGTTTCGCATTCAATTAAATTCGCTACCATTAATTTGGCACCATTGAAAGATACGTTAAAACATCAAGGCTTACGAAATAAATTAGTTGAAATACTTAAAGATAAAGGTATTAAAAACCGTGAAGTGCTTAATGCCATCGGTAAAATCCCGAGGCATTTGTTCATGGATTCTGGTTTTTTAGATCATGCATATCAAGACAAGGCTTTTCCTATTGCGGCCGATCAAACGATTTCGCAACCTTATACGGTGGCGTTTCAAACTGAATTACTTCAAATAAATAAGGGTGATACGGTGTTAGAAATCGGTACTGGTAGCGGCTATCAAACGGCTGTTTTATTAGAACTAGGAGCTAAGGTTTACAGTATTGAACGCCAACAAGAATTATTTAAAAGAACTTCAAAGTTTCTACCAAAACTGGGTTACCATGCTAAGAAATTAATTTTTGGCGATGGCTATATTGGGTATGCTGAAGCGGCACCGTATCAAGGCATTATTGTAACGGCTGGAGCACCTAAAATTCCTTCAGATTTGCTTGCGCAATTGGCTATTGGTGGTAGATTGGTAATTCCAGTAGGTGATTCGACTCAAGTGATGACACTCATCATTCGGAAAAGTGAACAAGAATTTGAAAAACATGAGTTTGGTGGATTTCGATTTGTGCCACTTTTGGAGAACAAAAATTAATTTCGCGGTAAATAAGCGTTCGGAATTGGATTTTCAGGAGTTTCTTGTGTCCAATAAACGTTTAATATCCACCAGCGTTCACCATCGTTTAAAAGCTGAATACTGTTAATACCGCGCATAAAAGGCTCTGCTTCGCCGGCACTTCTATAGGCTTGATAGGTGCTGAAAACGTGAGAAATACTGCCAAATGTTTGAATTTCTCGTTTTATTTCAACTTCAAAAAAACCGTTTTCAACCAACCATGCACCAGAAGTTTTTATATAGTCTTGAGGTTTTAAAAAACGCGCTTGATATTTACTTTCAGGTGTTTTGCCAGCTGGAATTAATTTGGCGTCAGCATGAAATAAAAATCTAAAATGATCCCAGTCGCGTTCCTGACCTTTTTCACCAGAAATCACAGCGTATAGACTGTTAATAATAGCATCTAAACTTTCAACTGAAGTAGAATAATCCTTGGCTTCTTCATTTTCTTGGGCAAAATTACCTGCGGATAAACACAGTATAAAGAAAATAGAAAAAATGTTAGTTTTCATAAATATAAAGTTTTTACCAAATTAATTAAAAAAGTTCAATCCAAAGATAATAGCATCGCCTATATAACCGCCTTGATAGGAGCGTACATAGTCCACACGAAGAAATCTGAATTTTCCCCAACCAATTTTATCCAATCCAACCGAAAATTCGTGATAAGGTCTATGACCGCTGGTTGACAAATTATGAATGCCTATCACCGTACTAAAACCCAATTTATTTATAAGAGGAATTTTGTTCAGCAAATAGCCATTAAAATTATGCTCAATATGACTTTCAAAATAACTATTATTGGTGCTAAGTCTATAATATTCAAGGTTATTAAATACATCTGTATAGCTTCCGTTGGTACTAATTCGGGTTTGATTACCATTAAAATGTTGGAAATCCATGAAGGCAATATTTTCAGCGTTAAATAATTTTCCGCTGCGCATGTTGTAGCTAAATCTACCTTTGTTTGAAATGTCAAATGACTGATATAGACGCGCCTTTATTTGTTGGAAATTATAATTGGAATTCGTAGCGCCAAGTCCTTGTTCGTAACCAATAGTTAGTGTTGGAAATTTGTCGTTAGGAATATTCGACTTCGTTCTAGGATAACTCAAATAATTTTGACCAAAGTTAAACTGCGCGGCTACATTCAATTTTACGATATTATGAGTGTCAAACGGAGCCACGCCGAATGCTGCTGGATCTAGTGGATTGTTACTGCTGTAAATTTTATCGTTTTTATCAAAATAAACCTCATCCGAAGTATTAAACAAGGCTTTTCTGCGTTCGTAACTCATGGTACCGAAAAGTCTAAAACCATTAGCAATCTCCTCTGAAAAAGTAAGCTGCAGAAAACTTTTGTCGTAAAGCTTCATAAAGTTACTTTCAAAAAATAAAGATGTAAAACTGTTAGCCAGAGGTGTTATAGGTTCGCTACTATTAAATTGCTCAGTCGTTACACCACCCGATAGCGATAAAATTGCCTTGCTAATATTGTTAAATTTATAAGTTAATGAACCTGTGGCGCGCAATCTGTCATCAGAAAACCCGTAATTTAAACTGGCATTGGCAGAAAAGTATCTTCTAAATTCATCATAACCTTTGGTGTAGAAAAAATTCATACCAGCATGGTATCCTTGAACGGTATTGAATTGCACAGCTCCGATGGGAATATTATATCCAATTCTAGTGTTCTTATGAGAATTTTGGTAGGTGTAACCTGTTAAGGCCGAAAGCGGTTTGAATCGGTTTTTTGCGCGATCTACAGAATCTAAATAAGGTTTTGATTTTTTTAGAATTTGGATGCTGTCTTTTTTAACGTAATCGGTAATTTCTTCGGTAGTTAGTGGCACGGGTCTCGACATGGTCCAATAAGCACTATCCTTTTTGTTTGCATTTTCTATAAAGGAAACCAACTCGCGATTAAAATCTTTTTTGCTAAGGTTATTGTTAAAATTGTAGTCGCTATAAACTGCTGTAAACCTACCGTCACCTTTAATACCAAATAATCCGTACTTAAAGTCGATATTTTGCGAAATTAACGCCCAAATTTTATCGGTAGCTGAATAGGTGAAATTTTGTGAAATGGTTAAAATATCAGCAGCTGGAATTCTAGCTTGTTCGCCCGTAATACTCAATTCTGTGGCGTAAATAGTCCATTGATCTTCAACTATATAAATATAACCCGAGAACACGCGGTCCTTGGCTCTTTTTGGAGTTACGATTATTTTATTGATAAGGTTTTGTTGCTCGTCATAAAAGGTGCCTTCAAGTTTATAGTTATAGTGACTAAAGGCAAAATCGGCAATTGGTGATACAATTTGATTGCCCAATTCTATAGTGTTGTTGTAAAAATTATAATCTACATCGCTGGCATTATTAAAACTGAAACCACTTTCATCTCCACTTACTTTTGAAGCCATGATGGTTTCCTTAAGTTTATCGGGCCGTAAAAATTTAAGCTTAGAAACCGTTTCGGAAAGATAAATAATTCCACTTCTTGTAGAATCTAATCCACCGCCAAGATCACCAACTTCAACTCCTAAAATTTTTTCTGGTGCGTCTTTAATTCGAATTAAGCCACGAGAATAAAAACTAGCAGAAAATGAATTTATTTTTTCCAGATTTTTCTTTCTGTTATCAATGGCATTCCTAATGATTAGGTTGGCAGGGTTTTCGTCAGCATTGATAACTATTTCATTTAAAGAAATTTGAGTTTCCTCTAATGTGACATTTTTTTCAATAGGAAACTCGTTAACTTCAATACTTACTTTTTGTGTTTTGTAACCTAAATATTGAAAAACCAAAGTATAATTTCCGGGTTTTGATATGTTAAGTTCATATTTTCCGGCTTCGTTGGTAGTGGTGCCAGTGTAAGTGTTTTCGATAAAAACGTTAACGTATGCCAACGCTTCATTGTTGATATTTGTAACCGAACCTTTAACCTGAGAAAACACACTTATAGGTAAAACAAGTAATGCGATAAACGTAAGAATGGATTTCATTTAGGATTTTTAGTACATTTCAAACATAGGTATAAATACACTGTTTAATGTTACAGAAAACCTAAAGTTAATTTAGAAGTTTTTTTTGATACGTTCTACGTCACGCTTCACATCTCTGTCTTTAATACTATCGCGTTTGTCGTAAAGTTTTTTGCCTTTTGCCAAAGCTATTTCTAATTTTGCGAATCCGTCATCGTTAATAAATAATCGCAACGGCACGATGGTAAGTCCCTTAGCCTGAACGTCTTTTCGAAGTTTTTTAAGCTCTCGTCGGTTGAGCAATAATTTGCGTTCCGCCTTGGGTTTATGATTGTAATAATTGCCAAACAAATATTCTTCAATTGTCATATTAATCACAAACAATTCTCCAGCATCATTAAACTCGCAAAAACTTTCTGCAATAGAGGCTTTACTGCTGCGAATAGACTTGATTTCAGTGCCAGTTAAAACAATTCCAGCGGTGTAAGTATCAACTATCTCGAACTCAAATCGTGCACGTTTGTTTTTTATGTTAATGTTTTTCTGCATGGATGGCAAAGGTATTGATTTATTTGCAATTTATTGAAGTGGTCGTAAGCTAATGCTTAATTTTACGACAATAATTTGAAACCTTAAAATATGCTGAAATCACCATTTTTACTACTTATGTTTATGGCAATAATAAGTTGCAAAAACGAGCCTAAAACTACAGTACCCGATGCGCACTTGATTATTGATAAATCGATGGAAAGAGCAGGTTCTAACCTGGTTTCAATGTCCGAAATTGAGTTTGATTTTAGAAATATTCACTACAAAGCCATAAGAAATAAGGGACATTTTCAATTAAGCCGAACTATAATGCGCAATGATTCTATTATTTATGATGTTTTAAATAATGCTGATTTAAATCGTTATGTAAACGATAGTTTAATTGAATTAAGTGAAGTTGATATAGCTAAATATAGCAGCTCTGTAAACTCAGTTCATTATTTTTCTGTGTTGCCATTTGGCTTAGACGACACGGCTGTTAATAAACGTTATATTGATAGCACAATGATAAAAAATCAACCCTATCATATTATTGAAATTACCTTTAATGAGGACGGTGGTGGCGAAGATTTTGAGGATGTTTTTTTATATTGGATCCATGCCCAAACCTTTAAAATTGTTTATTTGGCCTATAAATTCTTTACTGAAGGTGGTGGTATGCGATTTAGAGAGGCTTATAACGAACGCTTTGAAAATGGTATTAGGTTTGTAGATTACAAAAATTACAAGCCAGAAACAAAATTAGTGACTTTAAGAGAATTGCAAACCTTATTTGAAAGTGATAACCTTGAGTTGTTATCAACCATTCAATTAGAAAACCTAAAGGTTACTTTAATTGATAATTAGCAATTGTTCTGAAACGTGTGAACCGTAAATCGTAACAATAAATAAGGAACCGTTTTGGCTATCAGCAATTTCCTGATATTTATTTTGACCAATCAAAGCATTTACGATTTCTGGAATATTGTCGCTATGGCCTACAACAAAAATATTTTTCCCTCTAGTTTCCTCTAGAAAAGTATTATTTACCAGATTATTAGCTTCATATTTTTTTGGCTTTAGCTTATTGTGGTTGGCAAGCGGTAAAGCTGTTTGCTGAGTTCGATGGTAGTCAGTAGTAAACACCAAATCAAATGAAATATTACTTAGAACTGTTTTCCAGTTTTCAGCACGATTTAATCCTTCGGAAGTTAAATGAGGGTTTTTGTTTTCTGGATTGGTTCGGTCTTTTTCGGCATGACGCACCAAATAATAGACCGTTATTTTATTGTGATTTTTTTCGAGGTCTTGTGCATTCAGGAAGGCTGAAAAAGTCAATGCAAATAATAAAGTCAGGAAAATGGATTTCATATTTTGGAGTAATAAATAATACGTTGATGCTTGTTATGCGAGTTCTAAAGCAATTTCTATCATGTCTTTAAAAGTGGTTTCGCGTTCTTTGGTCGTGGTGCGTTCACCGGTTACTAATGAATCGGAAATGGTTAAAATTGATAAGGCATGAACTCTGTGTTCTGCGGCAATAGTGTATAATCCTGCGGTTTCCATTTCCACACAAAGCACCCCAAATTTAGACCACTTTTTATAAGATTCAAAATCGTCGGCATAGAATATGTCACTAGTAAAAATATTCCCAGCTTTAACTTGTATCTCTTTTGTTTTGGCTATTTCTACTGCTTTTATAAATAGATTAAAATCGGCTGTTGGTGCATAATCAGCACCACCGAACCTCAGTTCGTTTACCGCAGAATTAGAAGAGGCCGCCATGGCTATCACAATATCGCGAATTTTAACGTCGGCTTGATACGAACCTGCACTACCAACACGGATCAGGTTTTTAACACCATATTCGTTGATTAGTTCATGTGCATAAATAGATATACTAGGTACGCCCATGCCAGTTCCCATAACAGAAACGCGTTTTCCTTGATATAAACCTGTATATCCAAACATGTTTCTCACCTTATTAAAACATATTGGGTTTTCAAAAAAAGTATCTGCAATCCATTTGGCTCGCAATGGATCTCCAGGAAGTAGAATGGTTTCTGCAATCTCTCCGGCTTCGGCTTCAATATGTACGCTCATGGCGTAAATATAATAAAATTGATGTGATTAATAGGCCAAGGTAGCTTCTTCGTCGTTAACAATTGCAACACCTGAAGAGGTGCCTAATCTGTTCGCCCCAGCTTGAATATACTTCAGTGCTTTATCGTGTGTATTGACACCACCAGAAGCTTTAATTTTAACTTGGTCTTTGACGGTTTTTTTCATGATCTTCACGGCTGTTAGAGTAGCACCGCTTTTTGAAAAACCGGTAGAGGTTTTAACAAAATCGGCGTTGGCATCTATACAAATTTCACAGGCTTTAATAATTTCATTTTTAGAAAGTTCGCTTATTTCAAGAATTACCTTCAATATTTTGTTGCCAATAGCATGTTTTACATCGCCGATATCTTTCAAAACTGCTAGGTAATTTTTACTTTTTAAAAGTCCTAAATTTATAACCATATCAATTTCGTCGGCACCATCTTCAATGGCGTTTTTCGCCTCGTAAACTTTAGCTTGGGTTGACATGGCTCCTAATGGAAAACCAATAACAGAACAGACCTTTACATCAGTTTTTGCTAGTGATTGTTTGGCAAGTGCCACATAACAACTGTTAACACAAACTGCTTTGAATCTGTTTTTTTTGGCCTCATTGCAAAGTGTAATAATTTCGCGCTCGGTGGCCGTTGGCTTTAAAAGCGTATGGTCTATATAACTAGAAATATTCATAATATGTAGGTATCTTGATTTTTTGTTAAATCAACAATTGTTTAATGATTACTGTAAATTTGGGAATTAATAGCACGCAAAGCTAAACATAATTGCGTTAGATAAAAACTAAAATTTTGTCAAAATATTGCTTTTTTTGTGAAAATACTTTGTCAACTACATGAAATATCTCAAAATAAAATTGTTAGATTTTAATAATCGATGATACTTTTCGAATTTGACAAAAAGTAAAATTCATAAAGACCCAAAACAACTTTAATTGAAGAAAAAAAGCAACACGCCTTTCTTTTAAGAAATTTGTGTTGCCCTTTTACTAACCAACCAACTATAAGACTCTTATATTTTAAAATTGTTACGTTTGTTATTATATTTCTTCAACCACTAGGTCGCCTTGGTTTCTAAATACCAACTCGCCATCAAATTCATCGAGTAAAATAATGCTGTCTGTAGTTACAGAGCCGGCAAGAATTTCTTTACTTAATGCGTTTAATACTTCTTTCTGAATAACACGCTTTACTGGTCTTGCTCCGTATTCAGGATTGAAGCCCTTCTCAGCGAGATAAGCTTTTGCCTCCATAGTAGCATCGAAAGTGATTCCTTGTTTTGCTATCATTTTAGTGATACCCTTTATTTGCAAACCAACAATATCTAAAATATTTTCTTTGGTTAAAGGCGTAAACATAATAGTATCGTCTATACGGTTTAAAAATTCGGGCCTAACGGTTTGTTTTAGTAATCCTAATACTTCAATTTTTGCTGCTTCCATCGCTGAATCTATATCTTTTAAAGCTCGGAATTTCTCCTGAATTATTTCACTTCCCATATTGGAAGTCATAATAATAATAGTATTTTTAAAATCGGCAACGCGGCCTTTATTATCAGTTAACCTGCCTTCATCTAATACTTGCAAAAGAATGTTGAATGTATCAGGATGCGCTTTTTCAATTTCATCTAATAATACAACCGAATATGGTTTTCTGCGTACTGCTTCGGTAAGTTGTCCGCCTTCATCATAACCAACATATCCCGGAGGCGCGCCAACCAATCTGCTTACGGCATGGCGTTCTTGATATTCGCTCATGTCTATTCTGGTCATGGCGTTTTCGTCATCGAATAAGTACTCGGCAAGTGCTTTGGCTAATTCGGTTTTACCAACGCCAGTGGTTCCTAAAAACAAGAAGGTTCCGACGGGTTTTTGTGGATTTTGCAATCCTGCTCTACTTCTTCGTACGGCATCACTAACAGCTACGATAGCTTCTTCTTGTCCAATAACACGTTTGTGCAATTCGTCTTCTAATTTTAAAAGTTTATCGCGTTCACTTTGAAGCATTTTGGTAACCGGTATGCCGGTCCATTTTGCTACAACTTCTGCAATGTCGTCATAAGTGACTTCTTCTTTTATTAATGAACTACCAGATTGATTCTCTCGCAGTTGCTTTTGCAGTTTTTCTAAAGATTCCTGAGCCTCTTTAATTTTTCCGTAACGCAATTCAGCGACTTTACCGTAATCGCCTTCACGTTCAGCACGTTCGGCATCAAGTTTATAATTTTCAATATTTGATTTTTCTAATTGAATATTATCAACTACTTCTTTTTCACTTTTCCATTTGGCATTAAGGCTATTGCGTTCTTCTTTTAAATTCGCAACTTCCGCACTAAGGGATTTTAGTTTGGTCTCATCTTTTTCACGTTTAATGGCTTCAATTTCGATTTCGAGTTGCATTATTTTTCTGTCGAGCACGTCTAACTCTTCTGGTTTGGAGTTGATTTCCATCCGCAATTTCGACGCTGCCTCGTCCATTAAATCAATAGCTTTGTCTGGTAAAAATCGGTTAGTGATGTAGCGTTCCGACAATTCCACGGCTCCGATAATGGCTTCGTCTTTAATTCGTACCTTATGATGTGTTTCGTATTTTTCCTTAATGCCTCGTAAAATTGAAATGGCACTTTCAGTATCTGGTTCGTTTACTACTACTTTTTGAAAACGACGTTCTAATGCTTTGTCTTTCTCAAAATATTTTTGATACTCATCAAGTGTTGTGGCTCCAATGGCGCGTAGTTCACCTCTCGCTAAGGCTGGTTTTAAAATGTTTGCTGCATCCATCGCGCCTTGTCCGCCTCCAGCACCAACTAAGGTATGAATTTCGTCAATAAACAAAACAATATCCCCTTCGCTAGTTGTAACTTCCTTAATTACTGCTTTCAGACGTTCTTCAAACTCACCCTTGTATTTAGCGCCGGCAATAAGTGCACCCATATCTAAGGCAAATATTTGTTTGTCTTTAAGATTTTCGGGAATATCACCATCTATAATCCTGTGGGCTAAACCTTCGGCAATGGCTGTTTTACCAGTACCTGGCTCACCAACTAAAATTGGATTGTTTTTTGTGCGACGTGATAAGATTTGAAGTATGCGTCGTATTTCTTCATCACGACCAATTACAGGATCTAACTTTCCATCACGCGCTAACTGATTTAAGTTTTTGGCGTATTTATTAAGTGAATTATAAGTTTCCTCTTGACTTTGCGAGGTTACACGGTCGCCTTTACGCAATTCATCAATTGCAGCCTGCAAACCTTTTTCCGTCACGGCTTGGTCTTTTAGCATTTTAGCGATTGGACTGTTGGATTTGAAAATTGCCAACACTAAATGCTCTATAGAAACGTAGTCATCCTTCATTTTTTTGGCAATGATAGACGCCTCATTAATGGACTTGCCTGCCTCGCGAGATAGCATTATTTCGCCGTTAGAAACTTTGGCGAAACTTTCTAACTGCTTATCAACGGCTAAATTTAAGACACTAATATTAACATTTAATTTTTTAAGTAGAAACGGAATTACATTGTCATCAACCTCAATAATGGCTTTGAAAATATGTTCATTTTCTATTTGCTGATGCCCTAAGCTTTGCGCTAATTGTTGCGCTTGCTGAATGGCCTCTTGCGATTTTATGGTAAAATTGTTTAGGTTCATAATGGTTTTGTTATAATGGGATTTAAATTGTTCTTCTTTTTCCATAATGAATAGTCAATTTTCTTACCATTAATAAATTGCAGACATTATGACTGATTTTAAGTGAATTGTAATGACTATTTGTCGGTTTGTAAGGAATGTAAATTTTAAAGACTACTTTTATTCAACGTATTAAAATCAACAGAAAATGGGACTATTTAAATCTATATTTGGGAGTAATGAACAACAAAAAGATGCTAAGATTTTACCTTGGATTTCACTTAACGAAATTCATCAACTAGATGCCATTATGGAAGCTTCAAAAGTGAAGCCGCAATTCATATTCAAACATTCAACGCGTTGTGGTATTAGTAAAATGGTTTTGAATCAATTCGTTAAGGCTTATTCTTTAAATGCGCAAAATGCAGATTTATATTATTTGGATTTATTGAACTATCGAGAAATTTCGAATGAGGTTGGTTACAAATTTCAGGTGATGCACCAATCACCTCAATTACTCATTATCAAAAATGGCGTAGTTGTAACACACGCTTCGCACGGGGATATTAACGATGTAGAAGTTTCAAGCTTTATCTAAACCTGTATGAATTGATAATTCGTTTTAATTGTAATTTTAAATCTTCACCAGAGTCGTAAATCATTTGTTCATTTGGTGGAAATGGTATTTGACTGTTTCTTATTAAAACTATATCTTCTTCTTGAAGCGCACGTTCATCACCGCGAAATGTGGCGAAGAAATTCTCAAAAACAAATTGACTATCAATGGGGAAATTATCTAAGATTTGATTGTTCTTTAAATTTTTAAATACCACAGCTGCAATTACCTGAGTGGTTTTAAATTGTCGATAATGAAACAGTCTCGCACGTACATCAATGATATTATCAATTTTAATATCGTTTCCGATACTGTCTTTCATCACGTTTCCGTTGCGGTCTAATTTATATTTCCAACCATCAACAATTCTTTTTTCGCGCAGTATTTCTTTTTCACTTTGCTGTTCTGGGGATATGTTGATGCGGGCTAGTTTTAACTGCATGGCGTAATCATATGATAAATTTTTTTGTGGTTCGGCATGAAAAACAGTCCAAAACTTATCCAAACCATAGGTGTTAAAATCTAATAAATAATCTTCTAAACGTCTAGGAATTATTTGATTGGTTTGATTTTGAATACTTACGATAACATAATCAGTGCCTTTGTTGTAGGCCTGCGTCATGAGCGCTCTTAAATCTTTGTAATTGGGGTTGATACTTTCGATAAACTCAAAATCTTCGTAAGCTGTGCGCGCATCTAATTTATTAGGTGAGTTTAAAAGACTTTTGGCTTGGTCGTATAAAAAGGCAGAGGCTTCAGATTTGTATGTTACCAAATCATTGGTGTAGTTACGACTGTTAAATCGTATTTCGTTACCATCAACATAAAGTGGTAACACGGCTCTTACAGCTTCTTGTCGGGAGTTTAAGGCCTTGTAAGCTTCAAAAACACGTAAGGAATTAGCTGGTATGTTTTCAGCTTTAAGTAATTCTATATTATTTAAATCACGGGTATTCGCTTTATCGTATGCCGATTTTAGAAGGTAAATAAAAGTCGGCTTTTTTTCCTTATTAGTTCTTAATTTATTCAAAGCGTTGCTGATGGCGGCGTTGTAATTTCCTGTACTTATAGATTTCTCAATGCTTTTTGCGCCATTACAACTTACTAATAGAATCGATAAAATAACAATTGATAAAAGTGGTTTCATCCGAAGATTTTTTACATTTTTTTAGCACCGCAAAATATAAAAAAAAGCACAACGTTTGGGTTGTGCTTTCGTATTTATTCAGTTGCTTTATCAACGACAACTCTTTCGTCTCTATTGGCGAGTTCCCATGCCGTGTGAAATACTAGCCTCGTTCTGTTTTCGAGTAAATCGTATTCAATTTTATCAGGCGTATCACTTGGTCGGTGATAATCGTCGTGCGTTCCATTGAAATAAAAAATTACTGGAACATTATTTTTAGCGAAGTTATAATGATCGGAACGGTAGTAAAATCTGTTGGGATCGTTTTCGTCGTTGTAAGTATAATCTAAGGTAATGTTGGTGTATTTTGAGTTGACCATTTCTGAAAGATCATGCAATTCTGTACTTAATTTATCGCTGCCAATTAGATAGACGTAGTTTCTATCACCAGTGCGTTTTGGATCGGTTCTTCCAATCATGTCAATATTTAAGTTAGCTACTGTATTGGCAAGGGGGAAAATAGGATCGTTATCGGCGTAATGTGCCGAACCTAACAAGCCTTTTTCTTCACCTGTAACATGAAGAAATAAAATAGAGCGTTTTGGCGCATGACCATTGTCTGCAGCCATTTTGAAAGCTTCAGCTATTTCAATAATTGCAATGGTTCCTGAACCATCATCGTCTGCACCGTTATAAATTTCACCATCCTTTACACCTTCATGATCTAAATGCGCTGAAATCACAATAATTTCATCAGGCTTTTCACTTCCTTTGATATAGGCAACTACGTTTTCAGACATAACATCTTCACTTCTGCTGGTGATGTTAAAATCGGCCTTTGTTTTTAATATTTCTGCTGAATTAGATGTTAGTATATTTGGATGCAGTGCTATACCCAGTTTTTCATTAATCATCATGATCATCATTGGGGTTTCTTCCGATTTTAAGGAAAGTCTCCCGCTACGGCTAGCTTGTCCTTTGTAATAACTAGAATAGCGAGGAAATAATTCGGCATCCATAATTATTAAGCCTTTAGCACCTTTTTTTAAGGCAACATCTCTCTTAGAAGCAAGGGCTTGACGGCCATTAACCCATTTGGTTGGCTCTGACGACCCAGAGGTTATATAATTGCCGTTGGCGTCTACTGGTTCGCCCGATTTAATTAAGACTATTTTACCTTTAACATCTTGAGTATAATCTGAATAATTGTCGTCTTCAACCCCAAATCCTGCATAAACAATATCATTAACTGTAAAGGAAGTTGTTGAACCACCGCTAATTGTAATGACATCATTGTATGTTTCAAAAGTAGTATTATTGACCTTAATGGTTGTTTCTACAGCGCCTAGTTTCTCCAATGGAACTGGTTGAAAATAATTATCACCACCTAGAGGAGAAGCAATTCCTAAATCAATATAATGTTGTTTTAAATATTCAACAGCCTTTTTTTGTCCGGGCTCGCCAGTTTCTCTACCTTCAAATTCATCTGAAGCATAAACATAAAGCATGTCGCTCAATTCATTTGCAGTAATAGTTGACGCGTAAGTTACCGCTACATCTTCGGTTGTGGTTTGAGTTTGTTTAGTTTCTTGAACTGCTGTTTGGGTGCTGCTACCACATGCTAAAATAAAGAATGTTGAAAACAGCAGATAAAATATTTTTTTCATTAGAGTATTAATTTTAGGTGTTAGCTAGCAAATTTAAACTAATATCTAAAATAATGACCAAGGGCTTTGGATTATAAGAATAGTTTAACGAATTAAATCGGATTCAAGATAATGGTTCATATTGGCGAGATACCAAGCGGTAGTAAAAATATACTGGGTGCGTTTTTCTAAAAGCTGGTAGTTTATTTTATCCTCGGTATCGGTAGGTTTATGATAATCTTCATGCTCACCATTAAAAAAGAATATTACTGGAATATCTTTCAAGGCAAAATTATAATGATCCGATCTGTAATAATAACGATTAGATTCGTTTTCTTTATTGTACCGATAATCTAAGTCGAGTTTGGTTGAAAATTCATTTGCCTTTTCGGCGATAAATGGAAGTTCGGTGCTGTGTCGGTTTCCCCCAATTAAATACAAATACTGATCGCCTTCTTCATGCTTAAAATCTGTTCTTCCAATCATGTCTATATTGAGGACAGCCATTGTTTTTTCAAGAGGAAATATTGGGTTTTCGGTGTAGTAACGTGAGCCTTGTAAGCCAATTTCTTCTGCAGTGACGTGCAAGAATACAATGCTTCGTTTTGATTTATAGCCGTTTTGGGCTGCTATCTGAAATGCTTGTGCTATTTCTAGAACTGCGGCAGTACCAGAGGCATTGTCGTCGGCACCGAAATAAATCTTTCCATCTATAATGCCTTCGTGATCGGAATGCGCCATAATTATAATATGCTCATCAGGAAATTCTTCACCTCTTATAAAGGCGATAACGTTTTCTGATTCGCCATATTTATTTGGTAAATAAGTAGAAGGTACTATTTGAGCATAATCTGGAGCGTTTTCTGGAGGAGCTATACCTTGTTCCTTATAGTAATTTTTTAGATAATCACAAGTCATTTGATGACCTATTTGCCCAACGCGTCTGCCTTCATATTTTTCTGAGGCTAATTCAGAAACGATCGTTTTAAGGTCAACTATGTTGATGGTATTTAGGTGTGATTTAAGAATTTCTGGTTGTTCAAAAACAATACTATTTTTGATATTTTCGATACGTTCGGTGTAACGTAATGTGGTACACGATCCCACAAGAAATAATGCAGTAACAAATGATAATTTCATTTAATATCCCTTTTAAGGTCAAATAAACTAAAAAAAAAGGGAACATCGAAATGTATCCCTTCAAAAGTGTTTCAATAAGAATAAATTAATCAATATCTAAATCTAAGGCTTCTAGTTCTTCTATGGCTTTTTCTTTCGATTCTTCTTCTCTTAATTCTAAAGCCTCAGTATCTCCCACGGTACTTTCACTGAAAATGGAATTGTATACCATAAATCCAGCTGCTATAATAGTAAGTAATAGAATATACTGGACTGGTTTTTTAGATTTCGATTGTTTGTTGGATATTACATAAACCAACAGCGCCAATATCACCGCCAAAACTGCTGGAAAAATTGCAATATTTGAAAAAGGCGTAACAGCTAAAATCAAGGTGAGTATTGCAGCAATAAATCCGATAATAATGATTAATTTTCTCATATTTTATGCATTAATCCGGTTGCTGATTTAATTTTTAATTCGCCATTTCCCACAGGGATTTTGAATTTTCCATATACAGGGATTTTATTGGCGTCGGCAGTTAACCATAAAATAAAGTCGGTATTTTTGCCTAACTCATTATTTTTCGGAAGTGAAATACCTAATTTGAAGCATTCTTTTCGACCTAATGCCGTTGAAATGGTTTCTTTACCAAGCATTTTAACGTTTATTGTAAATTCTTTGTTATCAAATAAAATAGTGAATTGTGATGTATCATTTACTTTGGCTTTACCAATATCGAGATTTCTAATTTGGTATAAGGTCGTAACCAAATCTCTTGTATTACTGCCAATGGTGAGCGTTTTCTTTTCTTCCCAAAACTCACCTTTACTGTTTTTTTTGCGCATTAAGCTATGAACCGTATTTGTTTTTTGGTTGAAGTTATATTGCATAAATTTATAATATCCACCTTCATCTATATCTCTTTTGTATAAATAGGGTGTTAAATAATTTGGACTCACATAACTTTCATACAAGTCGCGTATTTTAAAAAAGCTATCCCATTTACTGTAGGTTACCGCAGTGCATTTTAATTGCATTAAAGTGGCTTTTGAAGTTTTTACTTCCGAGGTTTGCATGGTTACTTCTGCCAAGTCGGTAAGAATTCCAGACATATTGTAAGATGCAGTAAAGACCAGCTTTTCACCAGCGGCAATCGTTTTATTTTGTGAATTTAATAAACCACTGATAAATAATAAGAGTATTAAAATTGAAGCGCGCATAAATTGATTTGTTAGATTGAAAAACGGAAAACGCATTTATTGTGCCGAAATTACAATTAGTATTTTTTTTTGCCAATTTTTTTAATGTGTCATTTTTTTGACCCTTTGAAAAAGTTGGGGATTAAAAATTTAGATGGAATAAAAAATTGTTTTCCAATTTGAATAAAGTTTGTTTAAAAGGATTAACTGCGTTGATCCCAGAAAGGGAATCCAATATAACATTCAAATGCTTCGCAACAACGTTGCGAAGCATTTGAATGTGGAGGAGAAAGAGGATTAAATTTCCCATGTTCACACGCTCCTGATAATAAAGCTTAAAACTGCTTTCGCAGTATTTTGGCTTTTGTTTTTTATCCATTTTTGAAAACTGCGTTTCCAACATTCCTAAAAAGCAAAAGCCCAATATCTTATCAGATATTGAGCTTTGCTCTAAGCGGAGAAAGAGGGATTCGAACCCCCGGAGGT